>NZ_JBBEGC010000046.1:0-58569 GCF_037401995.1 Saccharothrix sp. CCNWYY140 | reverse complement strand
GTCCGCGAAGCGCCTGGTCATGAGGGGTGTTGGCGGGTGCCGGCAGGTGACGGGAGAAGTGGATCTCTAATCCCGAGTACGCAGGACTTCGCCGGGCGAGCCGAGGGGTGCCCGTCCGGTTCGTGCGCTATCGAGTAGAACACGTCTTCGTCACGAGGTGTATCGGTCCTCTAGCGGTGGGTAGATCACTAGCTGTTCCCCCGGGTGTCGGGCGGGCTCGACGTTGATGTTGACGCGGTTCCCCTGGATGTTGATTACGTCTAATCTGACCACGCACATCATCGTTCGAGGCGAGCCGGTGGAGAACCGGCGACACTGGATTCTCCCGATTGCCGAAATAGTTCACCCGACTGCGAACTCCCTGGTCACGCACGGTGTGCACGACCCTGGTCCCCCTTGTCCACCCCACCCCAGCGATGACCCGTCCGGCCGGGACGCGGCCCCGAACGGGCCGCACCCCGGAGTGACGACGCCGAGGAGGCCCGCAGCATGGTCCAGCCGCCCGAAGCCGCACCCGAACCAGCCTCCGGAGTGAAGGAAATCACCGTCTCGGTGGCCGTCCCGGGCACGGATCAGGCTACCGGGACGGACGGCCGCCCGGGGCGGCGGGTTCAGCGGACGGTCAACTTCGACCAGGACGTGCTCGAGCGCGCCCGGGCGGCAGCGACGTACCTGGCGGCCTACGAGCCGGAGGCCGGCGTGCGCAGCCTGGCGGACATCGTGAACCCGGCCGTCGAGGCCTACGTGGCCGACCTGGAACGCCGCTTCAACGCCGGCACCCCGTTCCGCCCCGTCCACCGAATGCCCCCGGGCCGCCCCTCCCGCCGCTCCTGACCCACCCCGGCCGCGGCTCCACCCGAGCCCCCGGCTTGGGCACCGGTAGCGGAACGGGTGCTGGCGCGGCTCTGGGGACAGCCAATCTCGCCAGGCCCTACCGGAGCGCCCGACCCAAGTGGCCCCGGCCGCGATCGCCGCGGCGCTGCCCGAGCACCGAGCGGCCCCAGACCGGCCCAAGCGAGCCAGGCCCCGCCCGAGCGATCTCCCCGTTCGCCCGCGCTCCTCATTCCACGGGACGCGCGAGTCGGCGATCGGTGCCCAAACTGACATGTCGCTCGATCGGGTGAGACTTCGGGAACCCGCGCCCGCCGCCCGTCCAACCGTGCCCGCCGGCCCGTTCAACGTGGTCAGAGCGCCGCGAGTTCCCCACGAACGGGGTCCTTCCGCCCCCAGTTCAGCGGAAGGACCCCTTGGTGTCGGGGAGCAGTGGTCAGCTGGTGCCCGACAAGCGCCAGTAGCCGACGGTCGGCAGGGTGTCCGGGCCGACCGCGCCCTTGGTCCAGAAGTAGTCGTTGAAGTTCGCGATCCACGCGTTGCCGATCGGGCCCATCGTCGCCCACACCACCCACGCCGGCTGGGTGTCGATCGACGCCTGCGCCCACGCGTCACGGACCTTCATCGGCTTGTTCCACCACAGGAACGGCGTCCGCAGCAGGTAGTTGCCGAACCGGCCGCCGTGGACGGCGCTGTGCATGGACACCGTGTCGAAGCTGTTGATCTGGTGCAGCCCGCGGAACGCCTTGCCCCAGCGCTGCGCCCAGTTCAGACCACCGGACGTCTGCTGGAGGATCGAGCAGGTGAACAGGCTCATCCACTCGACGTCCCGGTTGCCCCAGCGGGCGTCGTTGTTGGACAGGAAGCTGTCGGTGTTCGCGCTGCACCCGGAGAACGAGAAACCGGTCGGCGAGCCGTGGCCCTGCCAGTAGGTCATGTCCACGTCGTCCGCGTACACGTGGTCCAAGCCGCCCGGGAACGCCGGGTCCTTGAAGTCCCGCTCCCACGCGTTGGCGTTGAGCCAGCTGAACTGCACCGGGATACCGCGACTCGTGAACTGGCCGTTGAACGCCCCCACGTTCAGGTGCGTCCACGGCAGACCCGAGCACGCGCCGGTGCCCTCGCTGCCGACGTCGATCCGGTTGGTCCACTGCGGCACGATGACGCCCTCGGCGCGCGGCGGCTGCTGGGGGCCGGGGGCGGGCAGGGAGCCGTCGACCGCAGCGGGCACGGTCACCGACTGGGCGGCGGAGCCGTCCGGGGTGACGCCGGCGCAGCGCAGGCTCGGCTCCAGCTTGTCGATGCGCTCGGACAGCGCGGGCGCGTCGTAGACGTAGGAGACGTCGGTGACCTTCACCGCGCCGCCGAACTGCTTGGCGCACCGCTCACGGCCCTGGGTCAGGTCGAGCACCGGGATGGTGCCCACCTTCGCCAAGTCGCGCGTGCTGTGCGTGAGACCGGCGACCGCGCCCTGCCCGTCGAAGGCGATGCGCAGCTTCGCGCCGGCGCCTTCCAGCGGGATGCCGTCCAGGTTGAACGAGAAGGACACCGCGGTGTCGATGGGCGCGGTGTGGAAGGGGCGTCCGTTGACGTCCACGAGTTCGAGCGTGGTGTGCCGCGCGGCGGCGATGGCGTTGGTCGGGAGCAGGCCGGCGCCGCGCAGGGTTTCGACGGCGCGCTTGGTGGCGTCGTCGGTGGGGATGGCGCGCAGTTGCTTGATGCGTTCGACGTCCAGGGCGGTCTGCTGGGTCTCCAGGCCGTCCTCGTCGGCACGGCCGGCGCCCTGGTCGAGGCCAGGCACCTTCAGGTAGGTGGCCTCGTCGGCGAACGTGACGGCACCGGTGTCATCGCGCTGTAAGTCCTTCAGCCCGAACGCTCTTTGCAGGGCCGTGGCCTGTTCGGCGCTGAGCCCGGAGCCGCGGACCTCGTAGACCGGCAGTTCGGTGGCCGCGGCGGCGGTGACGGTGCTGCCGAGCGACGCCGCGCCGATGAGTCCGGTCAAGGCGAGCCACGTGGTGGCCCGCTTGGTGGTGGACATGGGTTCCCTCCTCTTCGGTGACCGCGGGGGCAGGACCCCGCGGTTCGGCAGGAGGACTTCGTTCCGGACCCGGTGATACCGAGGACCACTCGAACGGCCTCAAATGTGTAACACCGTTGAGGTGCAAAGGATTTATAGGCGCACCAGTGCGCCCGTTTCGCGTTTACCACCTGCGCCGGAGCCGAATGGCGCAACGCGGTGCGCGTGCGGGGAACCGCAGTGGGTCGGATGAGTCGGCATGTAAGCCGGATTCTGTTCCCGGGCGCCTCGCGGCGGTCCCGTTCGGCGGCCATCCATCTCGGCCTGCCGTCGCCGACAGGCTCGTGCGGCCTACCCGCAGGCATCGGGCGGGCCGCCCTCGATCGCCTGCGCAGGTGCCCGGGGGCACCCTCTTGGCCTTGCTCCGGGTGGGGTTTACCTAGCCGCCCCGGTCACCCGGGGCGCTGGTGGTCTCTTACACCACCGTTTCACCCTTACCCCGGCTCGTCGCCGGGGCGGTCTGTTCTCTGTGGCACTGTCCCGAGGGTCGCCCCTGGTTGCCGTTAACAACCACCCTGCCCTGCGGAGTCCGGACTTTCCTCGGCGACAGACATGAAATCTGTCGACGCGACCGCCCTGCCGACTCATCCGGCGCCCATCGTACTCGACGACGTCCCAGGCAGTGGAACCGACCACCCGAAACCTTGTCGTGATGTGGAACGTCCTGCTCTACTCGAAACATGCCAGGAATCGGGGGACTCACCCGCCGCAGGCACATCGACTTCGGTCGCGCGGCGGCTGCGATCTGTTGTCGCTGACACATTTCACCTCGTAGTCCGAGCCTTTTTCCCGGAAGGTGTCAGCGAGCCATGTCGTCCATTCTGGTCATTTCCGGCAGCCCTTCTCCGGCGTCGCGCACGGGCATCGTCGTGCAGTACGTCGACGACTTGCTGCGCGAGGCGGGTTACGACGTCCAGGTGCTGCACGTGCGGCGGTTGCCGACGCTGTCGCTGCTCACCGAGGACCTCCAGGACCCGGAGATCGGCGAGGCGGTGAGCGCCGTGCTGCGCGCGGACGGCATCGTCGTGGCCAGCCCCGTGTACCGGGCGGCGTACAGCGGGCTGGTGAAGGCGCTGCTGGACCTGCTGCCGAAGAGGGCGCTGCGCGGACGCGTGATCCTGCCCCTGGCCACCGGCGGCAGCCAGGGGTTCCTGGTCGCGATGGACTACGCCCTCAACCCGCTGCTGACCGGCAAGGGCGCGGACACCGTCCTGCGCGGCGAGTTCGTGCTGGACCCGGACATCGAGGGCGAGGTGATCGCCCCGGGCCCCGCGGAGGCGATCCGCACGGCGGTGGACGGCTTCGCGCTGGCCGTGGAGGACGCCCGGTTCCGCCGCAAGCGCGCCCACCTGCGCCCCGCCGTGTAGCCCGGCTAACCCAGGTGCGAGGTGTCGTTGACCAGCCGGACCGAGCAGTGGCCGTCCGGGTAGAACTCGACGACCGACAGCGACGCCAGGTCCAGGTGCAGCCGGAACAGCAGCGACGGGCCGGAATCCAACGCGATGCGCAGCAACTGCTTGATCGGCGTGACGTGGCTGACCACGACGACGTTCCCGCCGGGGTGGCGGTCGAGCAGCTCGCGCAGGGCGCCGCGGACCCGCTCGTGGACCTGGTCGAAGCTCTCGCCGCCGGGCGCGGGCACCGCCGGGTCGCCCAGCCACAGCCGGTGCACCTGCGGGTCGCGGGCGGCGGCCTCGGCGAAGGTCAGGCCCTCCCAGCCGCCGAAGTCGGTCTCGATGAGCCCGTCGTGCGTGGTGGCGTCGAGCCCCACCGCCTGCGCCACGGCCTGCGCGGTCTGGTGCGCGCGGTCCAGCGGTGAGCAGACGACGGCGGTCACCCGGTCGACCTTGGCCAGCCGCCGCGCCGCCGCTTCGGCCTGCCGACGACCCACTTCGGTGAGCGGCGGGTTGCCGCGACCGGAGTAGCGCCGGGCCACGGACAGCTCCGTCTGGCCGTGGCGCAGCAGGTAGAGCCGGGTCGGCTCGCCGATCGCCCCGGTCCACGAGGCCGGCGGCGCGGTCTCGGCCCCACCGACGCCTTCCTCGGCACTCGACAGGTCCAGGGCGAGCACACCCCCGGAATCGTCGGTACCGCCTGGGACAATCGGATCCGGGGGCGCTCCACCCGCACTGTCGGTACCGCCTGGGACAATGGACCCCAGGGGCGCTCCGGCCGGATTGTCGGTACCCCGTGGGACAATGGAAGCGGGGGCCGGAGGCCGCGGCTCGGCGGTCGCCGGGGTCGTCGCGGAGCGGCCCGCTTGGGCGTCCATCGCCTCGTTGGCCAGCCGGTCGGCGTGCTTGTTGCGATCGCGCGGCACCCATTCGTAAACGACCGACTCGAAGGCCAGCGCCGCCTCGCGCGCCTCGGCCACCAGCGGTTTCATCGCCGGGTGCTTGACCTGCCAGCGGCCGGACAGCTGCTCGACCACGAGCTTCGAGTCCATCCGCGCGACCACCGCCGAGGCGCCCACCTCCGCCGCCGCCCGCAGGCCCGCGATCAGGCCCCGGTACTCGGCGACGTTGTTGGTGGCGATGCCGATGCCGGCCGACCGCTCGGCCAGCACGTCACCCGACGGCGTCCGCACGACCGCCCCGTAGCCCGCCGGGCCGGGGTTGCCGCGCGAGCCGCCGTCCGCCTCGACGACGACCTTCACAGGCCCGATTCCCCGGTGCGCACCATGATCGCGCCGCACTCCTCGCACTGCACGACCTCGTCCGGCGCGGACTCCTTGACGTTGGCGAACGCGCTGCGGTCCAGCTCGATCCGGCACGCGCCGCACCGCCGCGACTGGAGGAGCGCCGCGCCGATGCCCTTGTGCTTGCGGACCCGGTCGTAGAGGGCCAGCAACGGCTCCGGGAACTGCTTCACCACGATGGTGCGCTCGGCCGTGCGCTTGGCCTCGGTGGACTCCAGGTCGGCCAGCGCGCTGTCCCGGCGCCGCGCCGCGTCGGACAGGGCCTCCTGCGCCTTGTCCAGCTCGACGCGCGCGTGCTGCACGTCGGCCTCGACGGCCTCGCGCCGCTCCATCAGCTCCAGCAGATCGTCCTCCAGGGCGGCCTGCCGGCGCTCCAGCGTCGCCAGCTCGTGCTCCAGGTCGGTGAGCTGCTTGGCGCCGACGGTGCCGCCCTGCAACAGCTTGCGGTCGCGGTCCTCGCGGGCGCGGACCTGGTCGATCTCGGTCTCCTGGCGCTTGACGTCGCGGTCCAGGTCGCCCAGCGTCGTCTCGATCGTCGTCAGGGCGTCCTGCTTGGCCCGCACCTGCTTCTCGGCCTCGGCGATCTCGTTGATCTCCGGCAGCGTCCGGCGGCGGTGGGCCACGCGCGACAGCTCGGCGTCGACCTGCGCCAGGTCGAGCAGCCTGCGCTGCACGGCGGGTTCGGCTTTCACTTTCAGCGCCCTCCAGTTCGGCTCGTCGCGCCGACGGTCCACGGGTCGGTCCGGCGGGTGGAGACGAGGACATCGACCGTACCGCCGAACGCGGTCCGCACGACGCCGGCCGCTTGGCCGCACCACGGCCACTCCCCCGCCCAGTGCGCCACGTCGACCAGCGCCGGACCGCCCTTGGCCACGTGCTCGCCGGCCGGGTGGTGGCGCAGGTCGGAGGTGACGTAGGCGTCGACGCCCGCGCGCGTCGCGGCGGCCAGGTAGCTGTCGCCCGCGCCGCCGCACACGGCGACGGTCCGGATCGGCCGCTCCGGGTCGCCGGCGGCGCGCACGCCCCACTCGGTCGGGGGCAGGGCGTCGGCGACGCGCTGGGCGAACACGCGCAGCGGCTCGGGCTCGGGCAGCACGCCGATGCGGCCGATGCCGGTGTCCGACGGCAGCGCGGGGACCTCGTTGAGGTTGAACGCGACCTCTTCGTACGGGTGCGCCGCGCGCAGGGCCTTGATCACCTCGGCGCGCAGGCGGCGGTCGAGCACGATCTCGATCCGGGTCTCGGGCAGGCGCTCCAGCTCGCCGACGCTGCCGATCGCCGGGTTCGCGCCCTCGACCGGCCGGAACTGGCCGACGCCGTCCACGGTCCACGCGGTGTCGCGGTAGTCGCCAATCGAGCCCGCGCCGGCGGCGTGCAGGGCGTCGAGCACCTTCGCGGCGTCGGGCAGGGGCACGTAGGTGGCCAGGACGTCCAGCTCGCGGCCGGGGTTCGGGGTGAGCGGGCCGGTCACCTCCAGGCCGATGGCCTGCGCCAACGCGTCGGACACGCCGGGGTTGGCGGCGTCGGCGTTGGTGTGGGCGGTGTAGAGGGCGACGCCGGACCGGATGAGCCGGTGCACCAGCGCGCCCTTCGGGTCGTCGGCCGGGACGCCGGTCACGCCGCGCAGCAGCAGCGGGTGGTGCGCCACCAGCAGTTGTGCGCCGACCTCGACCGCCTCGTCCACAGTGGACTTGTCGACATCGACGCAGAACAGCACGCGGGACACCGGTTCCGCGCGGTCGCCGCACACCAGGCCCACCGCGTCCCACGACTCGGCGGTCGCGGGCGGGTAGGCGCGTTCCAGGGCGGCGAGGACGTCGCCGAGCGTGGTCACCGTTCCTCCAGCACGACTCGCAGGGCGTCCACCAGCAGTGCGAACTCCTCGGGCGCGCGCACGGCGACGCGGAGGTGGTCGCGGGTCAGGCCGGGGAACGTGTCCCCGCGCCGCACGGCGATCCCCTTGTCCCGCAACGCCAGCCGCACCCGTTCCCCGTCCGGCACGCACAGCAGCGCGAACGGCGCGTCCGGCGGGACCACCACCAGGTCACCGAGGGCCTCGACGGCGTGCCGCGTGTGTTCCCGGCACTCGACGGCCAGTGCCTCCGCCTCGGCGACGGCGGCCGGCTCGCAGCACGCCGTGACCGCTTCCAGCACGAAGCTGCTCACCGGCCACTGTGGACGGTGCAGGTCCAGCTTCGCCAGCAGTTCCGGCGCGCCCAGCACGTACCCGGCGCGCAGGCCCGCCAGGCCCCACGTCTTGGTCAGGCTGCGCAGCACCAACAGGCCCGGGATGTCGCCGCGCCCGGCCAGCGACTCCGGCTCGCCCGGGACCGTGTCGGCGAACGCCTCGTCCACCACCACGATCCGACCGGGCCGGCTCAGCGACGCCACCACGTCGGCCGGGTGCAGCACGGACGTCGGGTTCGTCGGGTTGCCGACCACCACCAGGTCCGCGTCGTCGGGCACCAGCGCCGGCCGCAGCCGGTAGCCGTCGGAGGCCGACAGGTGGACCCGGTGCACGGGCACGCCCGCGTCCCGCAGCGCCACCTCCGGCTCGGTGAACGACGGGTGCACCACGGCCGCCAACGACGGGTGCAGCGACGGCAGCAGCGCGAACCCCTCCGCCGCACCGGCCAGCACGAGTACCTCGTCGGGCCGGCGACCGTGCCGAGCGGCGACGGTCTCCCGCGCTAGCCGGTCCGCGTCGGCGCTGGGGTAGGAGCCGAGCCCGTCGAGCACCGCCGCGAGCCGGTCCTTCAGCCACGCCGGCGGTGCGGGCATCCGGACGTTCACGGCGAAGTCGACAAGGCCGGGAGCCGCGTCGACGTCCCCGTGGTGGCGCAACAGCGCCCGGCCCGAATCCTGGCTGGTCATCGCCGGGAGTCTAGGCGATCGACCCACCACGACCCGCGCCCACCGCACGTCGGCCGACTCACCGCCGACACCCCGCGCCGCCCAGCCGCCCCCGACCCCCGCCGACCGACCCCCGACCCGCCCAGTCGGCCCCGACCCCCGCCGCCGACACCCCGAGCCACCGAGCCACCGAGCCACCGAGCCACCGAGCCACCGAGCCACCGAGCCACCGAGCCACCGAGCCACCGAGCCAGCCTCGACCCCCGCCGACCCGACCCGCCAGCCGGCCTTGCCCCCCGCCCCAACCCCAACCCGCCGCCGAGCCCCGCCCGAGCTCGCCGCGCCGACGAGTCGGTCGACCCACGCCGGGCCGGTCAGGCGATCCGGGAGGACGCCCAGTCCAGGTAGGCGCCGGGCAGTTCGCGCAAGACGCCCAACGCGTCGGACTCCGGCAGGTCCGGCAGCGCGTGCACCGTCTGGGCCGCCAGGCTGGTGCAGTACGCCAGCGTGTCCGGCACCAAGCCGGATGTTCGCAACTCCCGCAGCAGGTCGGACACGTCGGTGTCGGTCAACTCACGCCCGCGTGCCGCCAGCAGCTCGCGCTGCGCGTCGGTGACCGCCCGCAGCAGCGGGAACGTGTAGACGCCCTGGCGGACGTCGTTGCCTGCGGGCTTGCCCAGGCGCTCGGTGGTGGACGCCAGGTCGAGCAGGTCGTCCAGGATCTGGAACAGCAGCCCGAAGTGCGCGCCGTACTCCGACATCCGCACGGTCGTCTCCTCGTCCGCCCCGGCGACGTGGGCGGCCAGCACGCAGCCCACCCGGAACAGCGCACCGGTCTTCAACGCGATGGAGCGCAACGCGTTCTCCGGTGTCCGGTGCGGGTCGAACAGGTCGAGGACCTCCAGCACCTGACCCTCGACCAGGTCCGCGACGGCCTCCGCGAGCCGGCCCGCCGCGTACGGAGAGATCTGCTCCAACGCCGTCTGGCTGGCCCGCGCCAGCATGAAGTCGCCGACCAGGACGGCGGGACCGGTGCCCCACTCGGCGTTGACAGTGCGCACGCCGCGCCGCTCGGCGGCGTTGTCCATCAGGTCGTCGTGCACCAGCGAACCGGCGTGCAGCAGCTCGACGCACGCCGCCGACGTGACCGCCTTCGGCCCGACCCGCCCGGACAGCGCCAGCGCGCCGGCCAGGATCAGCACGGAGCGCAAGCGTTTGCCGCCGGCGGCGGTGATGCGGCCGGAGAACGTGTTGACGATCGGCAGCGTGGACGACGTCGCCAGCCGCCGGATCTCGTCCTCGACCACCGGCAGCGCGTCGGCGAGCGCCGGGATGGTCGGCATGGTCGTGGTGCTCACAGCTCGATCGTCGCGCGAGCCCGCTGAGAGCGGGCTGAGATCCGGCGGCCCGCTGAGAGGCGGCTGAGAGCTACAGCATCGAAGCCGCGACCGCGATCAACACCAAGAGGACGCACAGCACCCAATGCCACCGCATCGGCGGGCGTGCGTCATGGGCCGCGAAGTCCCTCATGGGTTCGCACATGTCCTCTCCCCGAGGATTTACCACTACACAGGAGCTTTCGCGGGAAATGCGCCGGACGTTACCCTTGATCGCGTTTGCGGAGGTTCGCGTCGATCTCGGAGATCAGCTTCGCCCGGTCCCGTCTGGCCTGCTCACGATGCTCCTGGTCACGCACGAGCGCCAATACGTCACGCTCCGAGTAACCGGCGGATTCCCGGTAGAAAGCGTCCTCGAACCACCACCACGAACGCAGTCCCACCCGAGCGACACGCACGGGCTGCACACGCCTGCGCACGTCCAGTGACGAGAAGTCCGCGATTCGCGTCGGCGGGCATCCGGTGGCCACGAAGAAATGCCGTTTCCGGAACAGGAACCCGCGATCGGTGAAGAAGCCGGCGTTGGCATCGGGCCGCAACCCGCGCTCCACCGCGCCGGACGGGCGGGGCCGGGCGAACACGGGCGTCTCCGGCCACGACCGCTGCCACCACGAGAGCGCGGCGAACACCACCGCACCCGCGCACAGCAGCAGCACCACGCCGACAACGCCTGACATCGAAGTCCCCCAACGAGCCGGTGGGTCCGATGGTCGTGCGCGCCGGACGCCGGAGTCCAGAACCCTCACCCGGAGCGCCCAACCTGGCAGACTCGTCCGCCGTGGCACTCCTGCATGTGACCTTCATCTGCACCGGCAACATCTGTCGCTCCCCGGTGGCCGCGATCATATTCCGCGAGCACCTGCGGCGGGCCGGGTTGGGTGATCACGTCACCGTCACCAGCGCGGGCACCGGCGGCTGGCACGTCGGCGACCCGGCCGACCCGCGCGCGGCGAAGTCGTTGGCGGACAACGGTTATCCCACCGAGCACACGGCCGCCCAGGTCGACGAGAACCACCTCGACGCGGACCTGCTGGTCGCGTTGGACTCCGGTCACGCCCGCGCCCTCCGGCGGCTGCTAGGCGACGGCGAGCGGGTGCGGTTGCTGCGCTCGTTCGACCCGGACGCGGACGGCCCGGACGTGCCCGACCCGTACTACGGCGACAAGGCCGGGTTCGACCTGGTGATCGCCCAGGTCGAGGCGGCGATGCCGGGGCTGTTGGCCTGGGTGCGGGAGAACCTGTGACCCCTGGACAGGCCGCTGCCGAGCTGACCGGTGTGCGAGCGCTGGAGGTGCGGCACCTCGGCAACTCCGTCTTCGAAGTGGACCTCGAAGACGGCGACCTGGTCGTGGTCAAGCGGCACGACGACCCGAACGCCGTGCTCGCCGAGGCCAAGTCCCTGGAGTGGCTGGCCGAACCCGAGGGACCGCCGGTGCCGGGCGTCCGCGCCCACGCCGAGCACTGGCTGGTCATGGACCAGGTCGAGCGCGGAAGCCCCTCGCCGGAGGCGGCCGAGGAGTTCGGCCGCCGGCTCGCCGCCCTGCACGCCACCGGTGCGCCCGCGTTCGGCGCTCCCCCGCCCGACGGCCCCGAGCACGCGTCCATCGGGCTCGCTCCGATGGTCAACCGGCCGCACGAGACCTGGGCGGACTGGTTCAAGGCCGACCGGATCGACTTCTACCTGCGCAAAGCCGTCGACCAAGGTGCGCTGAGCCCGGACCAGGCCCGGGTCGTCGAGGCCGTGCGGGTCGACGCGCCCGACGAACCCCCGGCCCGGCTGCACGGCGACCTGTGGAACGGCAACGTCCACTGGGCCGCCGACGGACGCGCCTGGCTGATCGACCCGGCCGCCCACGGCGGGCACCGGGAGAGCGACCTCGCCATGCTCCACCTGTTCGGCTGCACCCACCTGGACCGCATCGTCGCCGCCTACCAGGAGGTCACGCCCCTGGCGGACGGCTGGCACGACCGGATCCCGCTGCACCAGCTGTTCCCGCTGCTGGTCCACGTGGTGCTGTTCGGTGGCAGCTACGTGCAACAGACCCTGGCCGCCGCCCGCGCGCTGTCATGATGACCACATGGGGATCTCGGCGTTCGACCGCGACGACTGGCAGTGGCTCAACGAGCCCGCCTCCTGGTCCGACGAGGGCGGCCTGACCTTCACCACCGCCCCGGACACGGACTTCTGGCGCACCACCCACTACGGGTTCGTCCGGGACACCGGCCACGTGCTGGGCGTCCCGCTGACCGGCGACTTCAGCCTGCTGGCCTCCTTCACCGCCGACTACGCCACCCAGTACGACCAGGCGGGCATCGCGCTGCGGGTCGACGAGCGGAACTGGATCAAGGCGGGCGTCGAGCTGGTGGACGACGAGTTCCAGGTCAGCGCGGTCGTCACGCGCGATTTCTCGGACTGGTCGGTCGTCCCCGCCGGGCGGGTCACCCGCGTGACGGTCTCCGCCGCGCGCGAAGGCGACGCCGTGACCGTCCGGTACGGCCTGGGCGACGACGAGCCGACCACCATGCTGCGCCTGGCGTACTTCCCGCCCGAGGTGACCGTGCTGGCCGGCGTGATGGCGGCGGCGCCCACGGGGCCCGGTTTCGCCGTCCGGTTCGACCGGGTGCAGGTCACAACGGCCTAGGGCTTACCGTGGAGCGGTGCGGTTGAGCTTCCTGTTCCGGCCCGGCTGGCTCGCGTTGACGCTGGCGGTCTGGGTGTTCGCGGGCGCGTGCTTCGCGCTGCTCGCGCCGTGGCAGTTCAGCCGCGACGCCGAGCGCGAGGCCCAGAACAGCGCCGTCACCTCGTCCATCCGCAACGCGCCGGTGCCGGTCGCGCAGGTGCTGGGCGAGCCGAACTCGGCCAACGAGTGGCGTCGGGTCACCATGACCGGCCGGTACCTGCCCGAGGGGCAGGCGGTGGCGCGGCTGCGGACCGTGCAGGGCGAGGCGGCCTCCGAGGTGCTGACCCCGTTCCGGCTGGACAGCGGCGAGATCGTGCTGGTCGACCGCGGGTACGTGCGGCCGGTGAACGGGCTGAAGGTGCCGGAGCTCAAGCCGGTGCCGACGGACACCGTCACCCTGATCGCCTGGGTGCGGGCCGGGGAGAACGACAACCGGGACGCCATCGAGCGCGACGGCCACCGCGAGGTGTACGCGATCAACTCCGCCGTCGTCGGGCGGGCCGCGGGCCTGGACATCCGACCCGGCTACTTCCAGCTCACCGAGGGCCAGCCCGGCCTGGAGGAGGCGCTCCCGCTGCCCAAGCTGGACGCAGGACCGTTCTTCTCCTACGCCCTCCAGTGGATCGCGTTCGGCGCGATGGCGCTGGCCGGCTGGCTGTACTTCACCGTCCGCGAGGCCCGGCCGGGCGGCGCGCTCAGCGAGCCGAAGGCGAAGCGGAAGTCCGTCGCCGAGATGCTCGCCGAGGACGAAGCAGGAGCGCCAGCACCGAGGTGACCGCGGCGGCGCCCGCGCCGACCACCCGCGACAACTCCACCGCCCGGGTCACGTGGCCCGCGTCCGGGTTGCGGCCGTGGCCCAGCACCGGGCGGTCCTCCGCGCCGTGCGAGTACACCGTGCGGCCACCCAGCCGGATCTCCAGCGCCCCCGCGAACGCGGCCTCGACCTGGCCCGCGTTGGGGCTCGGGTGCGCCGAGGCGTCCCGCCGCCACGTCCGCCACGCCTCGCCGCCCGACCCGCCGACGACCGGTGCCCCGGCCGTGGTGAGCAGGGCCGCGAGCCGGGACGGCACCAGGTTGGCCACGTCGTCCAGGCGGGCGGAGGCCCAGCCGAAGCGGGTGTACCGGGCGTTCTTGTGACCGACCATCGCGTCCAGCGTGTTCGCCGCGCGGTAGCCCAGCAGGCCCGGCACCCCGGCGACCGCGCCCCAGAACAGCGGGGCGACGACGGCGTCGGACGTGTTCTCCGCCACGGACTCGACGGTCGCCTTGGCCAGGCCGAGGGTGTCCAGGCGGGCGGGTTCCCGGCCGCACAGGTTGGGCAGGCGGCGGCGGGCGGCGTCCAGGTCGCCGCCGTCCAGTTCCCGGCCCATCGCGGTGCCCTCGTCAGCCAGCGACGAGCCGCCGAGCACGACCCAGGTGGCGGCGGCGGTGGTCACGGCCTGGAGCACGGGGTGCTTCCGGCCTGCCCGTTCGACGGCGACACCGGCCAGCACCGTGCCGCCCACCAGAGCGGCGGTGTAGGCGACGCCGGCGGCCTTGTGGTCCCGGTAGAGCTTGCGTTCGAGCGCCGCGGCGGCCCGACCGAATCCCGCTACCGGGTGAAACCTGCGGGGGTCCCCGAACACCGCGTCGGCGGCCACCCCCAGCACCAACCCGACCGCGCGTCCCACACTCACGGTGGCACGGTATCCCGCGGGGAGTCGGTGCCCCGCATTAGGGTGCCTCCCGTGGAACCGGCCCGCCTGAAGCTCTACGCGTACCTGGACGCCCGTGATCACCAGCGCACCTACCTGGCGATCATGCGGCTGTTCACGTCCACGCTGCTGGCCGACCTGTCCGCCGGTGAGGTCGCGGGCGCACTGGCCGGCGCCGAGCGGGAGGGCCGGGTCGAGCCGGGCGAGTCGCGCATCGAGAACGTGATCAACCGGCTCAAGCAGCTGGTCGAGTGGGGCAACCTGGTGCAGGGCCGGCGCGAGGTCGTGGCGTCCAGCATCGCCGAGTTCCAGCACGGCAGCGTGCGCTACCAGGTGTCCAAGCTGGCCGTGCGGGTGCAGCGGGACGTGGACGAGCTGCTGCGCGTCCCCGAGGGCGCGCGGGAGGTGTCCCGGGAGCTGCTGCCGGCCGTCGAGCGCGGTCTGGGCGCGCTGGGGCACACGCTGTCCGAGGCGCTGATGAGCGAGGGCCGCCGGCCGCGCGAGGTGCTGGCCGAGCAGGTGACCACGCTGTTTCTCCAGCACGCCGAGCTGGCCGCCACGGTCCGCGACTTCTACGCCTACCTGGGCCAGGTCGTGACCCGGCACCACTTGGCGCCCGAGGAGATCTCCGGCTTCCGCAACCTGCTGGTCGAGTACATCCAGATGGTCGTGGAGGACGTGCTGCGGCACACCCCCGCCATCGCCGAGGCCCTGGCCCGGTTGAACGGGGCACGCGGCGAGCTGCTGCGCCTGCTGGGCCGCGCCGACCTGGGCGACCGGGTGGAACGGGCGCGCGGGCGCACCGACGCGGACTGGCAGGAGCTGACCGACTGGTTCGTGGACCGGCCCGGCCGGCCCAGCCAGGTCACGGCCCTGCGGGAGGCGACCGCGCGGGCCATCGGGTCGCTGCTGGCCAGCGTCAAGCGGGCCACCTCCGGCGGCGGGCTGCTGCCGTCCCGACGCGCGGACCTGCTCAAACTGGCCGCCTGGTTCGACGCGGGCACCCGGTCGCAGGCGCACACCCTGTACGCGGCGGCGTTCGGGCTGCACTCGGCGCGGCACCTGTCCCCCGCGCCCGAGCACGACAGCGACAACGAGCGCACCCCGTGGCGTGACGGCCCGGTGGTGGACGTGACGGTGAGCGTGCGCAGCCGCGCGGACCGGGCCGGCAGGGGCAAGACCTCACGCATCCTGGACGACCCGATGACCGAGCAGTCCCTGCTGGCCGAGGCCCGGGAGGCCGACGAGCGGCGGGCGGCGTCGGTGGCCGAACTGTCCGCCGCCGCGCCCCGGCTGGCCACGACGACCTTGTCCGGTGAGGCCCTGGGCGTGCTGTGCGAGCTGCTCACCCTCGCGATGGCGCAGCGCGACACGGCCTCGGACTCCGGGTCGGCCACGGATCCGGTGCGCGGCCTGCGGGTCACCGTGGCGCACGCGCCGGGCCGGTCGGCGGTGGTGCGCTCGCACGGCGGGACGTTGACCCTGCACGACTCGACGCTGGTGCTGGACTGATGTTCGACGACCTCTCCGACATCGACGCCGCCAACGTGGTCCGCTGCGCGCGGACCCTGCTGCGCCGGCCCCTGCTGCGCGCCGACGGGCCGGACGGCGAGCTGGTGGCCCTGGTGTACCGGCACCGGTTCGTGCTCCAGGACCTGTTCGCGCGGCTGCTGGGCTACCGGCTGGTGGTGGAACGGCGGTTCGCCCGGCTCTACAAGGCCGGTCCCGGCGACGACGACTCGCGCGGCGTGCTGGGGCTGTCGCCGCGCGGGTACGCGTACGTGGCGCTGACGATGGCGGTGCTGATCGGCATCGGTCGGCAGACCCTGCTGTCCCGCCTGGTCGCGGACGTGCGGGCGGCGGCGGTGGAGGCGGGCCTGGACGTCGTGGACGACGTGGTGGACCGGCGGGCGCTGACGGCGGCGCTGCGGCACCTGGTGTCGCTGGGCGTGCTGCACGAGACCGAGGGCACGGTCGACATGCAGACCGAGGCGCTGATCACCGTGGACACCGACCTGCTCGGTCAGTTGCTGACCGGTCCGGTGGGCGAGGCGTCGTCGCCGGAGCGGCTGGTGGAGCTGGCGGCCCGGCCCGGTCCGCGCGGGGTGGAGCACGCGGTGCGGCGCAAGCTGGTGGAGAACCCCGTCGTGCTGTACGCGGACCTGCCGCCGGAGCAGGCCGAGTGGTTGCGGCGCAACCAGCGCAAGGAATCCGTGCTGCTGGAGACCTCCTTCGGGCTGTACACGGAGAGCCGGTCCGAGGGCGTGCTGGCGGCCGACCCCGAGGACTACCTGACCGACCTGTACTTCCCCGGGACCTCCACGGTGGCGCGGCTGGCGTTGCTGGCGCTGCCCCCGCTGTTGGAGGAGGAGCCCCGGTCCGACGGTCGCCACCCCGTTGCGCGCGAGCGGTTGCTCCAGGTGTGCGGCGAGCTGGTGGAGGACTACCCGGCGGCGTGGTCGAAGCAGTTCACCGACGACCTCGAGCGGTTGGCCGACGAGGTGCTGGAACTGCTGCGGCGCATGGGCCTGG
This sequence comes from Saccharothrix sp. CCNWYY140, assembly GCF_037401995.1. Lineage (NCBI taxonomy): Bacteria > Bacillati > Actinomycetota > Actinomycetes > Pseudonocardiales > Pseudonocardiaceae > Saccharothrix > Saccharothrix sp. CCNWYY140. The sequence continues at coordinate 41,807 of NZ_JBBEGC010000046.1, read as the reverse complement.
CGGTGTCCACAGAGGACGGTTGGCTGCTGAACGCCGCCGCCCACCGGTGGCTGCCCCAGCCCGACGGTGACCCGGAACGCGAAGTGGAACAACCGGTGGCGGTCCCCGAGGTGCCGAGCTGGTCGTTGTTCGATGAGGAGAGCGTGTGAACAGGTGGCGGCTGCACCGCGGCGGCATCGTCAACATCTGGCAGTACACCGAGCAGACGTTCGACTTCTCCGGTGGCCGCGCGATCTTCCAGGGCACCAACGGGTCCGGCAAGTCGCGCACCCTGGAGCTGTTGTTGCCGCTGTGCCTGGACGGCGACCTGCGGCAGGTCGGCTCGAAGGGCTTCGACACGGTGTCGCTGCGCCGGCTCATGCTCGACGACTACGACGGCGGTCCCAACCGCATCGGGTACGCGTGGGTCGAGCTGGTGCGCGGTGACGACGAGTACCTGACGTGCGGGCTGGGCGTGAAGGCGTCGAAGACGTCCCAGGCGATCACCGACTCGTGGCGGTTCGTGACGTCCCGGCGGGTCGGTCACGACCTCACGTTGGTCGGCGCGGAGCGGACGCCGCTGGGGCCGGCGCAGCTGCGGGACCTGATCGGCGCGGACTGCGTGCTGGAGGAGGCCGCGTTCCGGGCGAAGATCGCCGAGACCGTGTACGGCGTGCCCGCCGCCCGGTACGGGGACCTGCTGCACCTCCAGCGGACCCTGCGCAACCCGGACGTCGGGTTGAAGGTCTTGGAGGGGCAGCTGGAGCAGATCCTGTCCGACGCCCTGCCGCCGCTGGACCAGGCGATGGTGGAGCAGCTGGCGACGTCGTTCGACGACCTGGAGTCGATCCGGGAGAACATCGTCCGGCTGTCGTCGGCGGACGCGGCGCTCGGGACGTTCCTGAAGACGTACTCGGACTACGCCTTCGGTGGCCTGCGGGCGTCGGCCGACCGGTTGGCGTCGGCCGAGGAGTCGGTGCGCAAGCTGGAGCGGGCGTCGGCGAAGCTGTCCGCGTCGCTGACGGAGACCCTGGCCGAGCGCGCCGCCGCCGAGGCCTCGCTGGAGGCGCTGGAATCCGGTGAGCAGCAGGCCGAGGAGACCATCGGCGCGCTGAAGGAGCTGCCCGCGTTCCGCGACCTCCAGGACCTCCAGACCCGCGAGAAACTGGTGGCGGAGAAGCGGTCCTCGGCCATCGCGGCGCTCGACATGGCCGGCAAGCAGCGGTCGCAGGAGGACGGCGCGGTCGACGGCGTGCTCCGCCTGCTGCGTCGCCTGGCCGACGACCTGTCCGCGGCCGACGAGCTGGTCGAGCCCCTGCGCCACCACCTGCGCGTGGCCGGCCTGGACCCAGCGCTGGTCCCGGACGTGCCCCGGGCGCCGGTGCTGGAGCCCGAGGTGCGCACGGAGTCCGTCCGCGCCAAGCCGGACCCCGAGGCCGAGCCGCTGCCCATCGAACGCCGCCTGCCGCCACCGGTGCCGAACCTGGACCTGTCCGCCGCCGACCGCACCGAGGAGATCGCCTCCCTGGCCCGCCGGCGCGGAGCCCTCGCCCTGGCCCTGCACCGACAGGCGGAGGAACTGGAAGCCGCCCAGCGCAAGGTGGACGCCCTCCACCAGACCGCCCGCGACGCCCAGCAGACGGCGACCGAAGCGGCGGCCCTGCGCAACCAGGAGGCCCAGGAACTAGCCGAGGTGGCCCTGACCTGGCTCGACGAGGTCCGCGCGTGGCGGGACTCCGCACCCGCCCGCCCAGCCGAGGACCTGCCGCTCCCGACCTCGGTGGACCCCACGGCGGCCCGCAAACTCACCTCCGCCGCCCGCGACTGGGTGGGCCCCTTGGTGGCCGCCGCCCGCGACACCGCCCACGCCGGCGCGGCCCGGCGAGCCGAACTGCACACGGCCATCGACGCACTCGACGCCGAACTCGCCGGCCTCCGCTCCGGCACCTCCCGCTCCCCGGAGCCGGGCCGTTTCGCCGCCGCCGAGCGGGATTCCTCGGTCGGGTCACCGTTCTACCGACTGGTCGACTTCGCCCCCGCCGTCCCGGAGTCGGACCGCGCCGGCCTGGAGGCGGCCCTGGAAGCCTCCGGCCTGCTCGACGCCTGGGTGACCGCCGAAGGCACCCTCGACACCGACACCGACACCGACTCGCCCACCCACTCCGCCCCACCCACCCACTCCGTCCCACCTGCCCACTCCGCCCCACCTGCCGGCTCCGCTTCGTCCGCCGGTGTTGCCGTAGCGCCGGGCGGGGTGGTCGCCGTGCCTCGGGAGCCGGTGGCCGGGCCGTCGTTGGCGTCGGTGCTGGTGCCCGCCGTGGACCCCAGCTCGCCGGTCCCGGCGGACGTCGTGGCAGCGCTGCTGGCGTCGGTGTCCCTGACCCCGGCCGAAGGCGCGTTCGCGGTCACGGCCGACGGCCGGTGGACCGCCGGCGTGCTGACCGGCTCGTGGCACAAGGACGCCGCCGAGTTCATCGGCGCCGGAGCCCGCGAAGCCGCCCGCCGCCGCCGCATCGCCGAACTGGAGGACGAGCTCGCCGCCCTCCGGTCCGACCTGGGCACCGCCGAAGCCGACCTGGCCGCCGCGCGCGGCCTGGTCGGTCAGTGGGAAGCGCACCTGGACCGCTTCCCCACCGACCGGGTGCTGGTCGCCAAGCACGGCCGCCTCCAAGCCGCGCAAGAGTCCGCCGACCGCGCCGCCAAACGTGCTGCCGACCTGCGCGCCGAACTCGAATCCGCGCAGGTCCGGGGTGAGGCCGCGCACGCCGAGGTCGTGCGCCAAGCCGGTGACGCCGGCCTCCCCGCCACCACCGAAGGCCTCCGTCAGGCCCAGAGCGCCGCCGTCGAGGCCCAGCGCACCGCCGACCGCCTCGGTGACGTCCTCCGCCGCCAGTGCCACGCCACCCTGGCCGACCTCACCGACGCCGGCCACCGGTACCACTCGGCGGTCGAGGACCGGGTGGCCGCCGAGTCCGACGCCGAGGCGCGGTGCGTGGACTACGCGACCCAGGCGAGCACGTTGGCCGAGCTGACCGACGCCATCGGCGGCGAGGCCAAGGAGATCGCCACCCAGCTGTCCACCCTGGAGCGCTCCCGCCGCGAGATGCGGGACGAGCTCAAGGGCGTCCGGGAACGCGTCGCGTCCGCCCGCGAGCAGGCGGCGAAGCTGTCCGCCCAGCTCGACACCGCCGCCGAGCAACTGACGTCGGCCCAGGACGCTCGGGTGCGGGCGGTCGAGCAGTTCAAGGCCACCATCGCCGCCCCGGGCCTGCTGGTCGCGGCACTGCCGGACGCGCCGGAGGACGTCGAGTCGGTGCGGGCCGCCTTGGCGATGTCCGACCGGCGCGGCGCGGGCGAGGCGACGGTCATCACCAAGCTCCAGGCGTTGCAGACGGCGCTCGCGGGCAGCCACGACATCGCCGCCGAACAGCACGAAGGCCTGCTGACGGTGACCGTGACCGGTGAAGAGGGCGCGCGCCCGGTCGCGGTGGCGGCCCGGCAGGTGACCGCGAAGCTGGCCGAGCAGCGCGGTTTCCTGGACGAGCGGTACCAGAACATCTTCGCCGACTACCTCATCCGCGACCTCGCCGAGTGGCTGCGCGGGCAGATCGCGGTGGCCGAAGACCTGTGCCGGCGGATGAACGAGGTGCTCGGCCGGGCGCGGTCCTCGCAAGGCGTGCACGTGAAGCTGGCGTGGAAGCCCTCCGCGGCCCTGGAGGAGGAGACCCGGGACGCGCTCGCGCTGGTCCGCCTGCCCTACGCGGACCGCAACCCCGAGCAGGACGCCGTGCTGCGGCGGGTGTTCACCGAGCGGATCGAGGCCGAGCGCGACGCGCACTCGGGCAGCTACGCGGAGATCCTGTCCCGCGCGCTGGACTACCGGACGTGGCACCAGTTCACCGTGACCGTCGCGGACACCGGTCCCGACGGCAACCCGCGTGAGCGACGGCTTCGGCAGCTGTCGTCCGGCGAGACCCGCCTGATCTCGTACGTGACCCTGTTCGCGGCGGCGGCGTCCTTCTACGACGCGGTGACCGGCGACTTCGCACCGTTGCGGCTGGTGCTGCTGGACGAGGCGTTCGAGCGGCTGGACGACCCCACCATCGCGCGCATGCTCGGTCTGCTAGTGAACCTCGACATGGACTGGGTCATCACCTGGCCCAGCGGGTGGGGCGTGTCGGACAAGATCCCCCGCATGCACATCTACGACGTGCTCCGCCCCAAGAACGGCCGCGGCGTGGCCTGCACCCAGACCACCTGGGACGGCACCGCCCTGGACCGCATCGACCCCTGACCAGGTGCCACCCGGGTCGGGCCGCCGGCTTCGGCACCGATCCGGGTCGCCTGGTTCAGGCTGCCTGGTTCGGCCCAGACCCGGCTGGTGGTCCCGCGCCCGGGCTCGCGTCGAGTGCCGGACCGTCCCTACCCGACCCGGGTGGGGACCCGCTTCACCCCACCGGACGCCAGCAGGTCGGCGACCGGCAGCGTCGCCGCCCCGAGCGCCACCGACTCGGGACCCAGCTCGCACAGCGTGATCGACACCTGCTCGAACGGCCGGCGCAACGCGTGCGTGGCGGCCTCCGCCCGGATCGTGTCGAGCAGCCGTTCACCGAGCAGCAGCCCGGCCCACCCGCCCAGCACCACCAGGGACGGGTTGAACATGTTGATCAGGTTCCCGATCCCCAACCCGGCGAACCGCGCGGTCTCGGCCAGCACCTCCCGGGCCGCAGGTGTGTCGCTGCCCACCAGCGCCCGCAACGCGGCCTCCTGCTCCTCCGGCACGCCACTCTCCAGCGCCCGGTACCGCTCCACCACGCCCGCCGCCCCGATGTAGGCCTCCAGGCACCCCGCCCCACCGCACCGGCACGCTCGACCGTCCAGCGCCACGGTCGTGTGCCCCCACTCCCCCGCACCGCCGGACACCCCGCGGTACGGCACCCCGCCCACGATGACACCCGCGCCCACCCCGGACCCGATCAACGCGACGACCACGTCGTCCGTCCCGCGCCCGGCGCCGAACCAGGACTCGGCCTGCCCGAGCGTGTTAGCCCCGTTGTCGAGGTAGAGGGGCAGGTCGGTGCCCGCGCGCAGCATCCGCTCGAACGGCACCCCGTGCCACCCGACCGTCTGCGTGTAGACGACGCCCTGCTCGACCAGCCCCGGCAGCCCGACCCCGACCCCGAGCACGTCGTCCACCCCGGCCTCGGCCAGGCAGGTCTCCAGTCCGACCAGCACCTGCCGCGCGACCTCGTCCGCCGGGTACGCGCCGGGGTCCATCGGGAAGGTGGCCATCGCGAGCCGCCGCAAGGTCAGGTCGAACACCTCGACCAGCACGTGCGTCTCACCGACGTCCACCCCGACCACGGCCGCGAAGGACGGGTTGACCCGCAACAACACCCGTGGCCGCCCGCCGTCCGAGTCGACCTGCCCGGCTTCCACCACGACGCCGTCGTTGATCAGCTCACCGACGACGTTGCTGACCGACGCCTGGCTCAACCCGGTGATCCCGGCGAGTTCCTGCCGGCTGCGCGGCTGGTCGAAGTACAGCGCGCGCAACACCCGCGCCCGGTTCCCGGCGCGCAGGTCGCGCACGGTCAGCTTGCGGTGCACCGTCACCCCCTCATCCAAGCCGAGTGCCGCCGGCACGTCATGGCGACCTCCCCAGACGACCCGCGAACGACCGGCCAAGAGCCACCCGGCGCAAGCGGAGCAGAGGTCAGCCGCCCACTCGCCGCGAGCCGCGGCCCCGTTACCGGTCGACCCGGCGCGCCGGAACCCGTTGAACCGACCCGCCGGTAGCCACCCCGCGCTCAGGGCACCGCGGAGACCGTCAGGGGGCGAACCGCTGGGCGTCCCACTTGCCGTGCGCCTCCAGCAACTTGCGCCCGATCCGCCGCAGGTCGGCGAGATCGCGTTCGGTCAGCGCTCCCGCGAACTCCTCCGCCACAGCCGCCCGGTAGGCGGGCGCGGTGGTCGACTCCAGCACGGCCTTGCCCTCGTCGGTCAGCGCCGCGTAGACCACCCGCCGGTTCTCCGGCAGTTGCGAACGCTCCACCCACCCGCGCCGGACGAGCCGCTCCACCAGCCGCGTCACCCCGCTCGGGCTCACCGCGAGGAGGTCGGAGAGCTCGGACATCGGCAGCCGCCCGTTCATGTGGATCCGGTACAGCGCCTCGTGTTCCAGCAGCGAACACCCGGCCACCGCCTCCACCCGCTCGCCCATCGCGACGCGCACGGCGTCCACACCCTGCTGCACGTACAGCCACGCCAGCAGCGCCTCACTCGGCTCGAAGCGTTCCACGACCGCCACCCTACCAACTCGCTTGACAACAGAACATTTTCCTCGTCAAGCTTTGAGCATGGAAACGACATTGGTCACCGGCGCCACCGGCGCCCAGGGCGGCGCAGTCGCCCACCTCCTGCTCGACCGCGGCCACCCCGTCCGCGCCCTCACCCGCAACCCGGAAAGCCCTGCGGCGCAACGACTCCGCGCCGCCGGCGCCGAGATCGCCCACGGCGACTTCGACGACCCGATCTCCTTGAAGGCGGCCCTGCACGACATCGGCGCCGTCTTCGCCGTCACCACGCCCTTCGGCACCGACGTCGACACCGAGATCCGCCAGGGCCTCGCCCTCGTCGACGCCGCCCACGAGGTCGGCCACATCGTCTTCACGTCGGCCTCGAACGCCGACCGCGGCACCGGCATCCCGCACTTCGACAGCAAGTACGTCATCGAAGAACGCCTCGCCGCGGGGAACGTCCCGTGGACCGTCCTCGGCCCCGCCGCGTTCATCGACGACAAGTTCGGCGAATGGACCCTCCAAGGCCTGCGCCAAGGCATCCTCGGCCTGCCCATACCGTCGGACAAGCCACTGCACCTGGTCGCCGTCGCCGACATCGCCGCCGTCGCGGTCCTCGCCCTCGAACAGCCGGACCGCTTCACCGGCCGCCGCCTCGACCTCGCCGGCGAAGCCCTCACCCCCGCCGGGATGGCGGCAGCGCTCACCGAGGCGATCGGCCGGCCGATCCGCCACCACCGCCCTCCGCTGGACGTGGTGGAACGCCACTCGACCGACCTCGCCGCGATGTTCCGCTACTTCACCGAGGTCGGCACGGACATCGACGTGCCCGCGCTGCATGCCGAACTCCCCGAGATCACCTGGCACCGGTACGCCGACATCGTGCGCACGGTGCCGTGGGCCGACCTGCTCTCCACCCACGGCACCGCCAAGCGGCACTAGCCCGCCGCCACCCACGACTGGATCATCCGGTACGCGATCGACGCACCGGGCGCCAGCAACAGGTCCGGCACACTGCCCGGCTCCGCCAACGCCTGCCGCACGTCGGCCCGGGTGACCCACTTCGCCTGGGCGATCTCGCCGTCGGCCAACCGCAACGGCTCATCCGGATCGCCGATCGCCTCGAAACCGATCATCAGCGACCGCGGGAACGGCCACGGCTGGCTCCCGAGGTACCGGATACCGGTCACCTCGACGCCGACCTCCTCGGCGATCTCCCGGGCCACGCACGCCTCCAGCGACTCGCCGGCCTCGACGAACCCGGCCAGCACGGAGTACCGGCCCGCCGGCCAGCCCTCGCCGCGCGCGAGCAGCACCCGGTCGGCGCCGTCGTGCACCAGGCAGATCACCGCCGCGTCGGTGCGCGGGTACTCCTCACGGCCGCACCGCGAGCACACCCGCGCCCAGCCCGACTTCACCGACTCCGTCGTCCCACCGCACTTCGCGCAGAACGCCGCGGAGCGGTGCCAGTGGAACAGGGCCACGGCGGAGGTGAACAGACCCGCCCCGGCGTCGTCGAGCAGCGCGCCGACCGCTCGCAGGTCGAGCCACTGCGGCTCGTCGGTCAGGTCGGGCAGGAACCACGCCCGACCGGCCGGCGCGGCCACGTCGGTCTCGTCCGCGGTCGGCACCGCCCAGTAGGCCACGCCGTCCTGCTCGCCGAGCAGGACGGCGGTGTCGGGCGGCCCGTCACCGAGGTCGGTGGCGGGCCGGTCGACCAGCCGAGTGCCCTTGTCCGCCACCAACGCCCGGCCGTGCGTGTCGACGGTGATGAACCGGGCCTTCGGCCACAGCTGGGCGATGCGCTCGGTGTCGCCGCGCAGCGGTTCCCGCCGGTCGACGGTGAACCGCGACAGGGCGGGCAGCTCCACCAGCTCGAAACTCACGGCAGGGTGACACCACCCAACGACCGCAGCTGCGGCGCGAGCAGGTCCGCGTCGCCCACGAGCACGCCGGTGAACGCGGTCGGCGCGAAGAACTCCAGCGCCGCCTCGGCCACCTGCTCCACGGTGACCGCCGCGAGCCGGTCCGGGTGCCCGGTGAACCACTCGATGCCCAGGCCGAGCCCGGCGAGGTTCACCAGGAACGACGCCAGCCCGCCCTGCGACGACGTCGCCGTCAGCAGCGACCCGATGGCGTACCGGCGGGCGGTGTCCACCTCGGACTCGGTCGGCGGGACCAGCGCCAGCCGGCCCAGCTCGTACCGCGTCTCCAGCAGCGCCGCCGCGGTGACCTCGCTCGCCGTGTCGGCGTCCACCAGCAGCGTCGCCCCACCCGGCGTGAACTCCGGGTGCGAGCGGGCGCTGTAGGTGTAGCCCTTGTCCTCGCGGATGTTCTCCACCAGCCGCGACGAGAAGAACCCGCCGAACACCAGGTTCGCGATCTGCAACGCCGGGTACCGCGGGTCCGTGCGCACCACGCCGCGCCCGGCGAGCCGGATCTGCGACTGCACGGCGCCCGCACGCGGCACGAACAGCACGTCACCGCCCTGGACGGGCGGCAACGGCCGCAGCGACACCGCGGTGCCCTCTCCGGTCCACGAGCCCAGCGCCGCCTCGACCGCGCGCACCGCGGCATCCGGCTCGACGTCGCCGACCACGACCAGCACGGACCCGCGCGGCAGCACGGCCTGCGCGTGCAGCGCGAGCACGTCGTCCCGCCCGACCTCCGCGACCTCTTCGGCCTCGGGCATCTCCTTGGCGAACGGGTGGTCGCCGTACAGGTGGCGTTGCAGCGCCTCCCGCGCGATCACGTTCGGTTGCGACCGCGCGAGCCGGATGCGCTCCACCAGCCGGGCCCGTTCCCGCTCGACCTCCTCGGCCGGGTAGGTCGCGCCGGTGAGCACGTCCCGCAGCACGTCGAGGACCGTGTCCAGGCCCGACACCAGCGAGTTGCCGGAGAACGCCAGCCGCTCCGGGTCGACGACCGCGTCCAGTTCGCCGCCGACCAGCGCCAGCTCGGTGTCCACGTCCACCCGGCTGCGCGTGGCGGTGCCGGTCAGGATCGTGTTCGCCAGCACCTCGGCCCGCGCGGCGTGCGCCGAGCCCGTGCTGGAGTCGGCCGGGTCCGCGAACGGGATCCGCAGCCGCACCTCCACCAGGGGCACCGACGACCGGCGCACCGCGATGACCCGCAGCCCGTTGGACAGCTCGACGTCCACCGAGGTCAGGTCCGCGGCGGCCCGCTGCTCGCCCAGCTCGGGCAGCGGACGCGGCCCCCGCTCCGTGCGGCCGATCTCCTCGGCGCTGCGGTGCGTCGTCGGGGCGCTCACTCGGTACCTCCGTTGTTCTCGTCGTTCTCCACGTCGCCCGCCGGCTTGAGCAGCAGGACCGCCCGCGAGTCCGCCCGCAGCGCCTTGGCCGCCGCGGCGACGTCCTCGGTGGTGACGGCGGCCAGCTTCTCCGGCAGGTCGTACAGCAGCTCCGCCCGCCCGAACAGCAGCTCCGCCGAGCCGAGTCCGAGGGTGCGGCTGGTCAACCGGTCGTGCTCGCGGTGCATGGTGGACACCCACCGCGCGGTGACCTTCGCCAGTTCCTGCGCCGAAGGTCCTTCCTCCGCCAACCGCAGCAGCTCCTCGTCCACCGCCGCGATCACCCGCTCGGACGGGACGTCCGGCGCGTGGATCGCGGTGATGCTGAACGTGTCCGGGTCGCGCGCCTCCAGCGGGCCGAAGAGCCCGCAGCCGGCGCCGACGTCGACCACGATCGCGTCCCGGTGAACCAGCCGCTGCTGGAGCCGCGAGCCGTCGCCGTCGGTCAGCACGCCCGCGAGCACCAGGTAGGTGAGGTACCCCTCGACGTCGGCGACCGGGTCCGGGATGCGGTAGCCCAGCGCGATGGCCGGCATCGGGGCGTGCGGGTCGGTGTGCTCGGCCCGCAGCTCGCCCTTGGGCGGGGCTTCGGCGAACGACGGCCGCACGGGCACGGGCCGTGCGGGCACGTCGCCGAAGTGCTTCTCCACCAGCGCGCGGGCCGCCTCGGGCGCGAAGTCGCCCGCCACGGTCAGGACCGCGTTGCCCGGCGCGTAGTAGGTGTCGAAGAATGCGGCGCAATCATCCACTGTTGCGTTTTCAAGGTCCGTGAAATCGCCGTAGCCGTTGTGCGCGTTCGGGAACGTCTGGAACAGGACCGGCGGCAGCAGGATCCAGGGGAACCCGCCGTACGGCCGGTTGAGCACGTTGAGTCGGATCTCCTCCTTCACCACGTCGATCTGGTTGCGCAGGTTTTCCTCGGTCAGCTTCGGCGCCCGCATGCGGTCCGCCTCCAGGAACAGCGCCCGCTCCAGCGCGGCGGACGGCAGCACCTGGTAGTAGTCGGTGTAGTCGGGGTGCGTGGACCCGTTGAACGTGCCGCCCGAGGACTGCACGTGCCGGAAGTGCGCGAGCTTCTCCAAGCTCTCGCTGCCCTGGAACATCAGGTGCTCGAACAGGTGCGCGAAACCTGTGCGGCCCTCCGGCTCCGAACGGAATCCCACGTCGTAGTGCACGCTCACCCCGACGACCGGAGCGCTCGGGTCTGGGGCGAGCACCACCCGCAGGCCGTTGGGAAGCGTGAACCTGTGCAGTTCGGGTAGCGCCATGAACGCAGCCTACGGGTTTCCACCCCCGTGAGGACCGCAGGTCGCCCGCCCGGACGGCCGCCCGGCGTCAGCCCAGCGCGAACTGCGCGGACACCCGGCCACACCCCTCCGCCCACCGCCCCGATGCCCGTCGGTTCGAGTGGCCGGACGACAAGATTGTCGAACGAGAGTTCGAATCAGCGCAAGATCACGATCGGGTGATCATCGGAGGGAACGCAGGTGGCCGGCCTGCGCCAGCACCCCGTCCAGCGCGCCCACGAAGTGCGGGAACCGCTGCGCGAACCGGCCCAGGTCGGCCGAACGGTCGGACTGGCCGAACCAGTACAGCCCCGGCTGACCACCGGCGAACGTCCCCAGCCAGCGCTCGGTCTCGCCCAGCACCACCGCATACGGCAGCGAACGCGAGAACACCATCTCCCGGTCCTGCTCCGGGATGTCCGTTGGCGATGCCGTGTGCAGGTATCCGCGCAGCCCCCGCACGTGCTCCAACAACGCGGCACCGCGCTTGGTGCGCGCCGGCATCCACCGCGCGCCCAGCGCCAGCCCGACGCCCGCGACGGCCACCACGAGTCCGAACAAGGCGGGTCCAGAGACCAGCGCCAATCCCACGGTTCCGGCGACACCCAACGCCACCACGGCGAGCCCGACCCACCACCATAGGCTGCGCTCGGCATCCGGACGCCGCACGAACCAGTTACGCGCCACCACGTCCGCATAAAGCTCATCGCGCACACGCGTGAGGTCGATCGGCCGACCCCTCAGCTCGGACAGCAGCACCGAGTCCACACCGTCGGGTAGGACCGCCTGATAGACAGCACGCTCGTAGCCGGACAGCGACGAGTCGGCCGGGTTGCGGCGCACGAACCGCCAGTCCCGCTCGCCGACCTCCTCGATCCACACGTAGTTGCGCACGGCGAGGTCCACGACGGTCGCGGTCACGTCCACGACGTCCACGTGCTCGTCCACCACGGTCCCGACCTGCCCGGGCAGCACACCGTCCGGCGACGCGAAGGCGACCCGCCCGGACGGGTCCGTGACCAGCACGTTCACCGGCCCGACGTCGCTTGCGAGCGCACGGGCGTCCCGGCCGCGCAGGTACCACAGCAGGGCGAGGCCGCCGAGCAGGAGCACGACCAAGCCGCCCAGGCCGAGGCCGGTCGCGGGGGTCAGCGCGAACGCCGCGGCCAGGCCGGACGTCTCTTCCACACGAGCGTTGGCGGGCGCGGTCCCGTCCTGCAACCCCACCGCCACGTCGATACGCTCACCTGCGGAAAGGCCGATTTCGGTGGCGCGGACGCCACGGCCGTCGCCGAGGTCGGCGGACGTGCACGGCTTGGACGTGCCCGGCTCCCCGGCCAGGCAGTTCACCGATTTGGGGGCGTCCGGCGTGATCACGGAGACCTTCACCGAGTCCAGAACGGTGTCCCAGCCGCTCGCGGGCTGCCAACGCAGCTCCAACGTGTCACCGATCTTCGCCACGGTCCCCACGACCGTGTACTTGACGGTGGACGTGCCGGGGCGCAGCGCGATCGTCAGTTCGTCTTCAGCGACCGTCGCGGACCCATTGCCCTCTACAGAGGCGTCGGTAACGTCGAACACACGGTCGCGGTTGTCGCCGACGGCGATGCGCAGCGGTACGACACGTTTGGCGCTCTTGCCCTCGGGGACGCTGACGACCTCGGTCACGGTCAGCTTGCCGTCGCGCTCCAGCTTGAGGCGCACGTCGGCGCCGACCGTGCCGGGCAGCCCCACAGGACTGCTCGGCTGCGCCGACGCGGTGCCGACGAACGAGCACAGCGCGACGGCGCACAAGATCGCCGCTCCCCAGTTTTTCAACACGGCCGCGGAGAATAGCGGAGCCGCCCTATGCTTCTGTGCTGATTCGGGCATCCGCGATTTGGGGGATCACCAGCGATGACGCAACCACCGCCGCCGGGTGGCTGGCCGCCACCACGACCGGTTGGGCCGCCACCCATGCCCGCTCCGCTGAATCCCCAGCCCACCCGTCCGTGGCCGACCCAGCAGCCGCCGCCCGCTCAGCAGCCCGGCCAGCAGCAGCCGTGGCCGCCCGCCCCGCAGCCGCAGTCCCCTGGTCAGCAGTTCCCCGGGTCGCACCAGCCGTATCCGCAGTCGCCGGCCACGCCGCCGCCGGGGATGCCGCCGATGGGACCGCCTCCGGGCGCACCCCAGCCGCCTCCGATGGCGTCGCCGCAGCCACCGCCCGCGAACTGGGGTCCGCAGCCCGGCTGGGGACCGCCCGGTCAGCCTTACCCGCCGCTGCCGCGCAAGAGGAACAACGGCCCTCTTGTGGCGGGCGTGATCATCGGGGTCGTCGTCCTCGGTATCGCGACGATCGGAATCGTGGCCGCGACCAGCAAGCCGAAGCGTTTGAACGACTCGGCTTACTCGGGCTACTCCAGCTACACCTACTCGTACCCGACGACGACCACGACGACGGAGACGACCACAACGACGACGACCACTACAACGCGGTCGACGTCCACCAGCACCACCAAGGCCGGCCCTAAGGCGGTTATCGCACTCGGCGACAACCCGATCCACGGTGCCGGTCTGGGCGCATTCAACATCGATGGCTGCCCGCTGCCCGCCATGAACTACTCGCCGGCGGGTCAGGACGACTTCCTGCGGTCGGCGTTGCCGTGCATCGAGGCCATGTGGAAGCCGTCCTTCCAGAAGGCGAACCTGCCGTACCAGCCGGTGGAACTGGTCATGGTGACCTCGCAGATCACCAACCCGTGTGGCGGCATGGGGCCGGACCGGACCGCTATGTACTGCGAAGGCACCATTTATTGGACGCCGAACCACTACGCGAACGAGCAGGGCGCGGCCAACCCCAACCACCCGGGCAAGTACCTGGGCCAGCTCGCGCACGAGTACGGCCACCACGTCCAGTGGCTGTCGGGCATCTTGCGCGCGTCGGGCCAGGCGCAGTACGACAAGGGCGGCTGGGACACTCCGGCGGGCCTGGACCTGAACCGGCGCAAGGAGCTCCAGGCGACCTGCTTCGGTGGCATGACGCTGGCCCCGCTGTCACACGGTGCGGTGCCTGGCGACGTCATCTCGGTAGCGCTGAGTGACGCCGGGAACCGGGGCGACTACCCGATCTACCCGAACCGCGACCACGGCGCGCCGGAGCGGAACGCGGCATGGGTCAACCACGGCTTCAAAAACAACGAGACCAGTGCGTGCAACACTTGGCTGGCGAGCGCGGAGGACGTGAGCTGACCCGACTGGAGGACCGTGCACACGCCTGAGGAGCCCAAGAACAATCCGATGGTGCTCGTCGGCGTGTTCGTGTTGATCGTGGCGTCGGTCCTCGGTCTCGGCTTGGTGAACCAGTGGGACAACGCCCGCAAGATCCCTGGTAAGGCGCTTGCGGGCCCTTACACAGCGCCTCCGACCCCTACGACGACCGAGGCGCCACGGCCGCGCGCGGTGCATCGGCTGGCTGACCACCCGTTGCTGACCTCACCCGTGAAGTTGGCGGCGGCGGGGTGCGCGTTGCCGGACTTCGGGCTGTCCGATGCCGAGCTGTCGGCGTACTACACCGCCGGGGTGGCGTGTTTGGACGAGGCGTGGAAGCCGGCGTTGGCGCAGGTGAACCTGCCGTTCGAACCGCCTGCGCTGGACGCGTCCCCGGACCTCAAGGACGGTCCGTGCGGTGCCGCGCCCGCTGAGAGTGAAGCCGTGGCTTATTACTGTAGTCGCAACCGGACCATCTACATGCCGACGAGCAGGCTGCGGGACAACGGCGGCGGTGAGCGCCCGGGGATGCACTTGGCGACGTTGGCGCACGAGTACGGGCACCACGTGCAGGCGTTGACCGGGCTGTTGCGGGCTGCGGACAGCAAGATCACCGACGCGGGCGAGGAGACGCCGGCCGGGCTCGAGATGTCGCGCCGGATCGAGTTGCAGGCCAACTGCTTCGCGGGGATGTTCCTGATGGCGACGTCCGCTTCGATCGGCGAGGACCTCGCGAGGGAGGCGACGGACGACTTCCAGTACGCCGTCGAGGAGCCTCCGGAGAAGAACGCGCACGGTAGCCCGCAGAACCAGGGCACGTGGGCGTCTTATGGGTACGAATCGGGCACTACGACCTCGTGCAACACCTATACGGCCTCGGCGGACGCGGTCGCCTGAGGTCTGTGCCGTCCGCCGATGAGGTGGGCGTAGAGGCCGCCGGCCATGCCGCTGAGGCAGGTGAGCAGGACGGCCAGGCGGGTCTCCAGCGGCATGCCGGACGGGGCGCTGGTCGCGGCCTGGACCGTGAAGTCGCCGCTGGTGTCGGCGGGAACCATGACGTCGACGACCTCGTTCTCCTGGTGGCCGCAGCCGTCGAGCCGGGCGGTGCGGGTCTGGTCGCCGAGCTTGAACTCGACCCGGTCGTAGGCGTCGCCGCCGCCGCAGGGCGCCGGGGTGACGACGGTGGCGGAGGTCCGGTGCGCGGTCGTGGAGCCGGCGGGCCACCAGAACGCGACCGCCGCCGCAATGCCCGCCAGTCCCAGGACCAGCAGGACCAGCGCCCAGCGCACTGGGCTCAGCCGAACCGCCACAGCGTGGATGGTCGCAGACGAGGTGGCTGGTTGTCGCCGTGGCCTCGGGCGGTCCGGGCCGCTGACGATCACCCGATCGTGATCTTGACGCATTCGAACACCAGTTCGAAACTGGTCTCATGACGAACCGACGAGATCCCACGACCCGACCACCCGTTCCCCGACCGCCCGGGCGCCGCCCCGGCTGGGCCAGACGTCTTCGCCGCGCCGCGCGGGGACCGTGAGGTGCCCGGAGCTGAGCGATGGCTGAAGAGGTGGGCGGTGCCCGACGTCCACCACGTGTCCCGCGAACTCGACCGCGCAGAATGAGGAGGTGTCATCTGCTGCCAGGGTGCTGGTGATCGAAGACGCCGAGGCCATCGGCGCCGCAGTCAGCTCGGCGCTGCGCGAGGCCGGCTACCAGGTCCAGGTCCGTCCGGACGGCCGTGACCTGGAAGGCGAGCTGGCGCGGTTCCGCCCGGACCTGGTGGTGCTGGACGTGATGCTGCCGGGCCGGGACGGGTTCATGCTGCTGGAGGTCATCCGGCGCACCACCGGGGCGGGCGTGGTCATGTTGACGGCCCGGGACGGTGTGGCGGACCGGCTGCGCGGGCTGGACCGCGGTGCGGACGACTACGTGGTGAAGCCGTTCGTGCTCGCGGAGCTGGTGGCCCGGGTCAGCGCGGTGCTCCGGCGGCTGGGCCGGACGCCGTCGACCGTGCAGATCGGCGACCTCCTGGTGGACGCGGACTCGGCGGTGGTGCTGCGCGGTGACGTGCCGGTGGAGCTGACCGCGACGGAACTGCGGCTGCTGCGCTACCTGGCCGCCCAGCGGGGCCGGGTGGTGGGCAAGACGCAGATCCTGACGGCGGTGTGGGGTTACGAGGACTACGACCCGAACCTGGTCGAGGTCCACGTGAGCGCGCTGCGCCGGAAGCTCGAGGAGCACGGCCCTCGACTGCTGCACACGGTGCGGGGGTTGGGGTACGTCTTGAGGGCGGACGAGACGTGAGCCTGCGGACGGTGTCCCTGCGCCGCAGGGTCACCACCTCGGCGATCATCGTCCTCGGCCTCGTGCTGGTCGGCCTGGTGCTGGTGGTGGACGCGATGTTCGCCGCGCAGTCCCGGCGGGACGTCGAGACGACGTTGGCCGAGAAGTACCGGGTGGCGCAGAACCTGTACATGAAGCAGCCGCGGATGCGCGGGCAGGAGTTGGTGAACCGGCTGGAAGGCCGGGGCGTGCAGGCGTACGTGGTGACGCCGGACGGCACGGCGTTCGGCCACCAGGCCGCCGACGACGTGGCGCACAAGATCAGCCGGGAGTTGCCGGACGGGTCGCAGCTGATCTTGTGGGCCGAGTCGTCGGTGATCACCGACGCCCAGGCCCGGCTGCGGCGGTTGCTGCTGCTCGTCGGGTTCGGCGCGCTCGGGGTGACCGCGGTGGCGCTGGTGTGGGTGGTCCGGCGGGCGTTGGCCCCGTTGGACGCGATGACCACGCTGGCCCGGTCGATCGCGGGCGGCGGCCGGGGGCACCGGCTCAACCCGTCGCGGACGGACAACGAACTCGGCCGGGCGGCGGCTGCGTTCGACGACATGCTGGACTCGTTGGAGGGATCGGAGGAGCGGACCAAGAGATTCGTGGCGGACGCCGCGCACGAGCTGAGGACGCCGATCGCGGGCGTGCAGGCCGTGTCGGAGGCGTTGATGCAGACGGGCAGTGCCGAGGACCGGGAGCGGCTGAACCTGCTGCTGGTGCGGGAGTCCCGCCGAGCCGGACGGCTCGTGGACGACCTGTTGGCGCTGGCGCGGATCGAGGCGGGCCTGGAGCTGCACCGGGAGCGCGTCGACCTGCTCGCCCTGGCGGAAGCCGAGGTGGGGCGCACCCGGCTGGTCGCGCCGGACTTCGACATCGCCGCGACCGGCACGTCGGCACACGTGTGGGGCGATCCGCAGCGGTTGGCGCAGGTGTTGGCGAACCTGGCCGACAACGCCCGTCAGGCGACGGGTCCGTCGGGCCTGGTGCGGCTGCACGTCTCGACGGCCGGCAGCTACGCGTTGCTGGCGGTCGCCGACGACGGGCCGGGTGTGCCGCCGGAGGAACGGGAGCGCATCTTCGACCGCCTGGTCCGCTTGGACGAGGCGCGGGACCGCCGGTCCGGTGGCTCGGGCTTGGGGCTGCCGATCGCCCGGGGTGTGGTGCGGGCGCACGGGGGCGAACTGTCCTGTGTCGAGCCGACGACCCCGATCCCACCGCACCCGACCACGCACCTCGTCGCCGACCCGCTCACCGGCACCACCGCACCCACGACGGGGCCGAGCGGCGGGGCACACGCGACGAGAGCAGGCGACACGGCACACGCGACGGAAGCCGGCAGCACGGCGGTGGGCGGCAGAGCGGCAAACGGCGCGGCGGCACCGGGCGGCACCCCGGCAAGGGGCGCGGCGGCGGGCGGCACAGCGGCAAGCGGCGCGGCGCCACCGGGCGGCACGGCGGCAAACGGTGCGGCGGCACCGGGTGCCACTGCCGCGGGCGGTACCGCAGCACCGGGCACCACCGCGGCAGGCGGCGGACCGGTATCGGACGGCGGCGCGGCGAGCGCCGGGGCGCAATCGGGCCGCACCCCGGCAGGCGGCGGGGCGGCGTCTGGTGGGGCGGTTGCCGGGGGTGCTGCTGGAGCGGGGGACGAGGCTGGTGCCGGGGTGGGCGGCGAGGGTGCTGGCGGCGCGGGCGTCGACAGCGCAGGCGTTGGCAGTGCGGGTGTTGGAGGAGGTGTGGGGAGTTGGTTGGTGGGTGTTGGGGGTGAAGGGGGTGTTGGGGCGGTGTTCTTGTTGAGGTTGCCGCTTGCCGAGTGAGGTGGGGCCCGGGTTGGAGGTGGGGCAGGGAGTGGGTCAGGCTTCCTTGGGTGGGGTGACCTTTTTGACGTACAGGAGGCGGTCGCCGGCTTCTACCGCGTCTGCTTCCGGGGCGTCTACTCGGTAGAGGGTTCCTGCGCGGACCACGCCGAGGACGATGTCCGGGAGGTGGCGGGGGGAGCCGCCGATTTCCGACGGTTCTACGTCTCGTTCGGCGATGGACAGGCCGGCGTCCGGGGTGAGCAGGTCTTCCACCATGTCCACCACGGACGGGGTGGCGGTGGCCATGCCCAGGAGGCGGCCGGCCGTTTCGCTGGAGACGACCACCGAGTCGGCGCCGGACTGGCGAAGGAGGTGTTCGTTCTCGCGTTCGCGGACCGAGGCCACGATCTGGGCCTTGGGTGCCAGTTCGCGGGCGGTGAGGGTGACCAGGACGGCTGTGTCGTCGCGGTTTGCCGCCACCACCACCGCGCGGGCTCGGGGGACGCCTGCCACGCGGAGTACGTCGTTGCTGGTGCCGGTGCCGTGGACGGTCACCAGGCCGATCGCGGACGCGGCGTCCAAGGCCTCCTGGGTGGTGTCCACCACGACGATCGAGCCTGGCTCGATGCCGTCGCCCAGGAGGGCGCTGACCGCCGACCGTCCCTTCGTGCCGTAGCCGATCACGACGACGTGGTCGCGCACCTTGGTCCTCCACTTCTGGATGCGCAGCGCCTGGCGCGAGCGTTCCGTGAGCACTTCTAGGGTCGTGCCGACCAGCACGATCAGGAACAGCACCCGCAGGGGGGTGATGACCAGGACGTTCACCAGGCGTGCCGACGAACTGGCGGGCGTGATGTCGCCGTAGCCGGTGGTCGAGAGGGACACTGTGGCGTAGTAGAAGGCGTCCAGGAAGGACAGGCCGTCCTCGTTGACGTCGCGGTAGCCGTCGCGGTCCAGGTAGACGATGAGCACGGCGGCGAGCAGGGCGGTCATCGCCCCGATCACGCGTTTCAAGATCGCGCGCGTCGGGCTCTGCACGACGTCGGGCATCCTGATCACGCCGACGAGCGAGTGGCCTGGTCGTTCGGCCAACGGCTGGCCCGCGTGGAACCGGCGGATCATGACAGCCTCTCCGGGAGCAGCCGCCACAGGCGGGCCGCGGCCTCGGCGCCGCGCAGCAGTTGGGGCACGACGACGCGCTCGTTGGGCGCGTGGATCCGATCATCCGGCAAGGTCGCCCCGAGGTACACGACCGGCACGCCGATGCGCTGGTGCAGCAGTGCCGCCGGGCCGCTGCCGCCGGTCCGGCTGTACCGGACGGGCTGCTCGAACGCCGCTTCGAAGACCTCGCGCAGCGTGTTGACGGCCGGGTGGGTGACGTCGACCGCGTAGGGCGGGGCGCCGTCGCCCGCGGGCAGGACCTCGGCGTGCAGGCCGGCGGGGGTGTGGTCGGCGACGAAGTCGCGCAGTGCTCGGGCGACTCGTTCCGGGTCCTGGTCGGGGACCAGGCGGAAGGACAGCTTGATGCGGGCTTCGGCGGGGACGATGGTCTTCAGGCCGGGGCCGCCGTAGCCGCTGTGGATGCCGTTGACCTCGGCGGTCGGGCGGACCCACACCCGTTCGAGGGTGGACCAGCCCTCCTCGCCGGACAGTGCCCGCGCGCCGCCGGAGTTGGCGAGCCAGGTGGCCTCGTCGAAGGGCAGGGCCGCGTAGTCGGCGCGTTCGGCGTCGGTCGGTTCGACGACGTCGGCGTAGAAGTCGCGGAGCGTGACCCGATCCTTGTCGTCGTGCAGGGCCGCGACCAGGCGGGCGGCGGCGGTGGCCGGGTTGGGCACGCTGCCGCCGGCGCGGCCGGAGTGCACGTCGGAGGTGCCGCCGGTGAGGACCACCTCCGCGCCGTAGACCCCGCGCTGGCCGGTGCAGATGGTCGGCGCGTCGCGCCCGTAGACCGGGGTGTCGGTGAACACGACCAGGTCGCACGCCAGTTCGGCGCGGTGGTCGTCGAGCAGGCGCAGCAGGTGTGGCGAGCCGGACTCCTCCTCGCCCTCGACGAAGAGCTTGAGGGTGACCGCCGGGCGGTCCGCGCCGGTCGCCGCGAGGTGGGCCTTGACGGCCAGCAGGTGCATGGCGACCTGGCCCTTGTCGTCGCTGGCACCGCGTCCGAAGAGTTCCTCACCGACGACGGTCGCGTCGAACGGCGGGTGCTCCCACTGCTCGACCGGGTCGACCGGCTGCACGTCGTGGTGCCCGTAGACCAGGACGGTCGGCGCGTCCGGGTCGGCCGCCGGCCAGCACGCGTAGACGGCGGGCAGGGCCGGGCCGGTGTCCCACACGCGCACGTCCGGCCACCCGTCGCGGCGCAACGCGTCGGCGAGCCAGTGGGCGGATCTGCCCACGTCGCCGTGGTGGGCCGGGTCCGCGCCGATCGACGGGATCGCGATCCACTCGCGCAGGTCGGCCAGGAAGTCGTCGGCGAGCGCGGCCACCGCCGCGCGTTCGGGATGTTCGGGATTTTCGGGATCACCGCTCACGGTGCGGGAGGATAACCCTGGGCGGGCCGGCGGGCGGGAGGCATGACAGGGTGGGCGGCATGGAACCCACTCGTTCCCGTTCGCGGTCGGCCCTCGCCCTGGCCGCGCTCCTCGGCACCGCGGGGGTCACGCACTTCGCCAAGCCGAAGCCGTACGACGCGATCATCCCGCGTTCCCTGCCGGGCAAGCCCCGGACCTGGACCTACGCGTCCGGGGTCGCGGAGGTGGCGTTGGCGGCGGCGGTCGCGGCACCGCGCACGCGGCGCTGGGGCGGGTTGCTCGCGGCGGCCTTCTTCGCGGCGGTGTTCCCGGCGAACGTGAAGATGGCCTACGACTACCGGACGAAGTCGCCCAAGGTCCGGGCCATCGCGTACGGGCGGTTGCCGCTCCAGGTGCCGCTGGTGCTGTGGGCGCTGAGGGTGCGGCGCGGCGCGTCCTGATCGGCTCGACCCGACCAGGACTGGCCTGATCGCGCTGGAACCGATCCGGGCGGGCCTGATCGGGGGCGGCCGGATCGCGCCGAGCCTGATCGGGGCGAGCCGGGTCACGCTGAGCCTGATCGGGGCGGGGCCGGGTCGCGCCGAGCCCGATCGTGCCGCGCCGGACGGCGCTGAGCCTGATCACTCTGGGCGTTGGGTTCGACACCCAGAGCGCCCGAGGACTGTCATTGAAACCGCAACCAGCCCTAGGATGCCCGAGTGCAACCGCTCCTCCACCCTGCCGCGTCGGCACTCGGTTGGCGCGGCATCGTCGTACCCGACGTCGCCGTGCTGGGACACCAGGTGTCGGCTGTCGTGCGGGTCCGTGCCGACGTGCACGAGTGGCGCAGCGCGAACGGTTGGCCGCCGCAGGCCGACCCGTCGTGGTTCCGGTCGTGGTTCGAGCCGGCCGCGCACGACCGCCTGCCCGTGCCCGCGGTGGAGTTGGTCGGCGTCCTGGTGGGTGAGTCGACGGTGGACCGCGCGCTCCAGTCGTGCGGGACGCTGATGACGCTCGCGCCGTGCTCGGTGGTGCTGCCCGCGCCGCAGGGGTCGCGGTCGTGGCCGCTGATCGAGTTGGACTACTACGGCATCGGGGTGGTGGCGGTGGACGAGGCCGGTGCGGCCGAGCTGCTGGTGCCGCCGGAGGACCGGTCGACCGAGTTCGGGCCGTCGCTGTTCGGGCGGTGGCTGCTGGAGGTCCTGTACGACCGGGTGCTCAAGGAAGTGCCCGCCCACGCCCGGGTGAACAGCTAGACGGGCACGTTCCTGATCAGGGCGCGGAGGCCGTCGGCGTCCAGCAGGTCGGCGGGGCGCAGGGTGTGGTCGTGGCGGACGTAGTGGAACGCGGCGCGGACCTTGTCCACCGGGGTCTTCTTCAGGGCCGCCCACGCCAGGCGGTAGGCCGCCAGCTGCACGGACAGCGCCGGTAGGCGTTCCTCCTCGGGGACCGCGCCGGTCTTCCAGTCGACGACGGTCCAGCCGCCGTCGGGGTCGGCGAACACGGCGTCCATCCGGCCGCGCACGGACATCCCGTCGATCTCGGTCTCGAACGGCACCTCGACGTCGTACGGGGTGCGGTCGGCCCACTTGCTCGCCAGGAACGCTTCTTGCAGGCGCTTCAGCTCGGTGTCGGGGGCTGCTCCCTCGTCGGCCGCGCCGGGGAGTTCGTCCAGGTCGAGCAGGCGGCTCGCGCCGAACCGCTGTTCCAGCCAGGTGTGGAAGGCCGTGCCGCGGCGGGCCATCGGGTTGGGAGGGAAGGGCAGGGGGCGGCGCAGGCGGCGGGCCAACTGGTCCGGGTCGGCGGCGAGTTCGACCAGCTGGCTGACCGACAGGTGGTCGGGCAGCACCACGCGTTCGCGGCGGTCCGCGGCGGCGGCGCGTTCGGCCAGGAGCACCTCGACGTCCCGCGCCCAGCCTTCGGGGTCGGTGTCGTCAGGGTCGGTGTCGTCAGGGTCGGCGTCGGCGGGATCGGGATCGGGGTCGGCGGGATCGGGGTCGGCGGGGAAGGCGTCGGCGGGGTCGGCGTCTTCGGGCTCGTCCGGTTCGGGCAGCGGGGGTTCTTCGGCGTAGGGGTCGTCGTCGGGCTCGGGTGGTTCGTCGTAGTCGTCCGGTTCGGGTGGGAGGTCGAAGTCCTCGGGCGAGGGCGCGGGCGACGGCTCGGGAGCCAGGGCGAGCGGGAGTTCGGCCTGGTGTGGGGTTTGTTCGGCTAGGTGGCGGTCCAGGGCGTCGAGGACCAGGCGGGCGCCTTCGGCCACGGCCTCGCGGCGCTTGCCCAGCGGGTCGGCGGGCCAGTGGGCGCTCTTGACCTCGGACGCGAGCGGGTTCGGCTCGTCCTCGGCCGGGGGCGGGGACCAGTGGGCGATGTCGGCGGGTGGGTGGTCGGCCGTCAGGACCGCGTCGCGGAGTTCGACCAGGAATGCGGACGGCCCCTTCGGCTTGTCGCCGGTTTCGGCCCACCAGTGGCCGGACACCAGCAGGCAGTGCTCGGCGCGGGTCAGTGCCACGTAGAGCAGGCGGCGTTCCTCGACCAGGCGGCGGTCCTCGAAGTCGTCGGCGTGCTTGTCCAGCGCCTCCTCGACCTCCTTGCGGTTCGCGCCCGGCGGGATGCGCAGCTTCGGCAGGTCCTGGGCGTCGCCGCGCAGGTCCGCGGGCAGCTCGGCGACCGCCTTCAGCCAGCACGACGTCTTCTTCCGGCCCGGGAACACGTCCTTGACCACGTGCGGCAGGGCGACGATGTGCCACTCCAGGCCCTTCGCGGAGTGCATGGTCAACACCTGCACGCGGTTCTCCGCGACCTCCACTTCGCCGGGCTCCAGGCCGTCCTCGGCGTGCTCGGCGGTGTAGAGGTAGTCCAGCAGGGCGGGCAGGGTCGCGGATGGGCTGGCCGCCGCGAAGTCCGCGACGACGTCGGCGAACGCGTCCAGGTGGGCCCGGCCGACGCCGCCGGGTCGGGCCATCGCCTCGATGTCGAGAAGGAGGGTGCGTTCGACGTCCGCGACCAGCTCGGGCAGCGGCTGGTCGAGGCGGCGGCGCAGGGCCGACAGCTCCGCGCCCAGCCGGCGGATGCGGCGGTAGCCCTCGGCGGAGTACGCGGTCGGGTCGCCGGGGTCGTCCAGCGCGTCGGCCAGGCCCGCCTGTTCGGCGTGTTCACCGGGCAGGGCGTCGGCGAGAACGGCCAGCGGGTCCTCCACGACGGACTGGCGGCTGGGCGACCCCGCGAGGTCGCGGGCCCGAGTCCACAGCGCGGCGACGTCCTTGGCCGCGACCCGCCAGCGCGAGCCGGTCAGCAGGCGGGCGGCGGCAGTGCCGGCGAGCGGGTCGACCAGCACGCGCAGGGCGCTGACCAGGTCGCGGACCTCCGGCTCGTCCAGCAGGCCGCCGAGGCCGACGACCTCGACGGGCAGGCCGCGTTCGCGCAGGGCGGCGGCGATGGGCGCCATGTCGGCGCGGCGGCGGACCAGGACGGCGGCCGTGGGCGGTTCGTCGCTTTCGTCCAGGTGTGCTTCCCACTGGGCGGCGACCGTGTCGGCCATCCAGTCCAGCTCGGCGCGGACCGTGTCGAACAGGGCGAGCCGCACGTCACCGGGTCCCGCGCCGGGGCGGGCGCGCAGCTCGTCCACGTCCAGGCCGGAGGCGCGCAGGGGCGCGGAGACCGCGTTGGCCAGGGCGAGGACCTCGGGCGGGTTGCGGAAGCTGGTGAGCAGGCCGTACTTGCGGGCCGGCGGGAAGTCCTGGACGAACCGGGGCAGGTTGGCCGCCGACGCGCCGCGCCAGCCGTAGATGGCCTGCGCCGGGTCGCCCACGGAGGTGACGGCCATCGGCTCGCCCCGCCCGAACAGGGCACGCAGCAGCACGCGTTGGGCGTGCCCGGTGTCCTGGTACTCGTCGAGCAGGACCGCGCCGTAGCGCTCGCGCTCGCCCTGGGCGACCTCCGGGTAGTGGTCGGCGAGGCGGGCGGCGAGGGACATCTGGTCGGCGAAGTCCATCGCCGCTTCCCGGCGCTTGCGGGCCTGGTAGGCCTCCAGGAGCGGGAGGAGGTTCACCCGCAGGCGCTGGGCGTTGACGACGTCCTTGAGCTTCTCGGGCAGGCCGTCGCGTTGGCGGGCGGTCTTGGGCGCGGACTCGATGATCCGCGTGAACGTCTCGGCGTGTTTGCGCAGGTCCTGCGGGTCGACCAGGTGTTCGCCGAGTTCGCCGGCCAGGGCCAGCAGGTAGCCGGTGATGGTGGGCGGGATCTTGTCGGTGTCGATGTCCTCGGCCCACGTGGACACGACCCGGTGGGCCAGCTGCCAGGACGCGGTCTCGGTGAGCAGGCGGACGCCGGGTTCGACGGGCAGGCGCAGGCCGTGCTCGCCGACCAGGCGGCCCGCGTAGGCGTGGTAGGTCAGGATGACCGGCTCGGCGGTGAGGACGGCGGCCCGGCGCTCGCCGCCGGGGTCGAGGCGGTCCAGCAGCGGTGACCCGCCCAGGCGGCGCAGCCGGGCGCGGACGCGGTCGGACAGCTGGCGGGCGGCCTTGCGGGTGAAGGTCAGGCCGAGGACGCGGTCGGGGGTGACGAAGCCGTTGGCGACCAGGTAGACGACCCGGGCGGCCATCGTCTCGGTCTTGCCCGCGCCGGCGCCCGCGACGACCAGGGCCGGTGCGGTGGGCGCGGCGATGACGGCGGCCTGCTCGGGGGTGGGCTTGGGCAGGCCGAGCGCTTCGGCGACCTCGAACGGGCTGGCGAGCTGTCCCAGCTCGTCCGCTCGTCGTCCACCCGGCGCCACCACGCCCTGCATTCTCCGACTCCGGTCGGGGGAATCTTCGGCGACCCGCAGTAGCGGGCCCGACGGGCTCGGCGGCGTGGCGTGCGTTACACGGGCGGAGGGGGTGTGCTCATTGGCTCACCTGCCGGCCCGAGGGGTGGATGGGGCAGGTCGTCCGGGCCGGGCAGCGGTCGCAGTCGGCGTTCTCCGTGGCCGTGTAGGACGGACCCACGCTGGACCCGGCCGCCGCCTGCACGGCCTCCAGCCAGACCCGCACGCCCTGCTCGTCCAGCGGGGCCTGCTCCAGTTCGGTGGCACCGGTCTTCTTGTTCTCCTTCGCCACGTACAGCAGCCGCGCGCCGCCCGGGTCCGTGCCCAGGCCCAGGTGGGTGAAGCCGCCCAGGGACGTGGCCAGCTGGTAGACCGCGAGCTGCGGGTGCTGCCGGGCTTCCTCCCTGGTCACCGGGGACTTGCCGGTCTTGAGGTCGATCACCACCGGACGGCCTTCGCGGTCGGTCTCCAGGCGGTCCACCCGGCCCCGGACGCGCAGCCACGGCCCGCCCTCCTGCTTGGGCACCTCCACGTTGATCTCGTGCTCCACCGCGACCTGTGTCAACTGGTCGCGGCTGGCGGCCAGCCAGGTGAGGAAGGTGTCCAGCATCTTCTCCACCCGCAGGCGTTCCCGGCGGGAGAACCAGGGCGCGCCGGCGTCC
Source organism: Saccharothrix sp. CCNWYY140 (assembly GCF_037401995.1). Taxonomy (NCBI): domain Bacteria; kingdom Bacillati; phylum Actinomycetota; class Actinomycetes; order Pseudonocardiales; family Pseudonocardiaceae; genus Saccharothrix; species Saccharothrix sp. CCNWYY140. Next base: position 15,593 of record NZ_JBBEGC010000046.1, on the reverse strand, counting down.
ACGGCCGACCACGCCTCGGCCAGCCGGGCGCGGAGTTCCTTCTCGTCGGCGCCGGTCGCGGCGGCTTGGGCCAGGGCGTGGACGAGGGTGCCGGTGATCGACGCCAGTTCGGCCGGGTCCTGGCCACCGTGGCGTTCCACCACCCAGCGCAGGGGGCACTTGGCCAGCACCTCCACCGTGGACGGCGACACGCTGACCGTGTGCTCCTCCGTCCACAGTGGATCCTCGGTGGTCACCTCGGCCAAGCCGTACCAGAAGTCGGGGTGGGCGCCCGGGACACCGGCCGCCGCCAGCCGGGCGAGCTGGGTCGCCGCACGGGTGCGGCGGTCCTCCGTCTCGTCGTCGGAGCACACGACCCGGCGCAACTCCCCCACGAGTTCGGCCAGGACCAGGCCGCGTTCCGGGGTGAAGGTGGGGCGCTCGGGCTGGTCGGTGGACAGCTCCTCGATCTCGTCGAGGAACCTCGACGGCTGCTCGTCCTCGCCGCGCACGGCGCTGACCAGCAGTGTCCGCCGCGCTCGACTGACGGCGACCAGCAGCAGCCGGCGTTCCTCGGCCAGCAGCGGCGCGACGGCGGAGACCTCGTCGCCCACGCCGGCCAGGGTGTCGACCATCCGCTCCACGCCCAGCAGCGAGCCGCGCAGGCGCAGGTCCGGCCAGCTGCCCTCCTGCACGCCGGGGACCGCCACCACGGTCCACTCCCGACCGGCCGACGCGTGCGCGGTCAGCACGGTCACCGCCTCGCCCACCGGGGCGGACGCGGCCAGCGTGTCGCCCACGATCTCCTGCCCGGCCAGGTAGTCCGCGAAACCCTCGGCCCCCGCGCCGGGCAGGCGGTCCACGTACTTGGCCGCCGCCTCGAACAGGCCCACGATCGCGTCCAGGTCGCGGTCGGCCTGCATGCCGGACGTGCCGTGCCGGGCGGACTGCGCGACCCAGCGGTTCTCCAGCCCGGTGGCCTGCCACAGGTCCCACAGCACCTGCTCGACGCTCTGCCCCTCGGCGATCCCCTTGCGCGCCTTGCGCAACAGGCCCGACACGCGCCGCGCGGGCATGGCCTCGGCGTCCTCCAGCGCGGCCAGGCGGTCGTCGGCCTCGATCACCTCGACCAGCAGCTCACCGCTGGGCCGGTCGCCGCCGGCGGCCATCTCCAGCCGGCGCAGACCGCGCCGCAACCGCCGCAGCGCCAACGGGTCGGCACCGCCCAGCGGCGACGCCAGCAGCATCGCCGCCGTGTCCTCGTCCAACGTGCCCGGCGACGCGGCGCACCGGAGCAGGGCCAGGAACGGCGCCACGGCGGGCTGTTGCGCCAACGGCAGCTCGTCGGTCGGCACCGCCACCGGCACGCCCGCCGCCAGCAACGCCCGTTGCAGCACCGGCAGCGACCGGCTGGTGGACCGCGCCACCACGGCCATCTCCGACCACGGCACCCCGTCGATCAGGTGCGCCCGCCGCAACTGGTCGGCCACCCAGCTCGCCTCCTGCGCGCCGGACGCGAACAACCGCACCTGCACGTGGCCTGTGCCTTCTGTGGGCAGCACGTCCCGTGTCGGCGACGTGCCCGGCAACCGACCGGACAGCCGCCGCACCGCGTCCCGGATCTCCGGCGCCATCCGGTGGCTGCGCCGCAGCACCACCGTGGGCCAGTCGGTGTCGGCCAGCAGCACCGGGTCCGCGCCGCGGAAGGAGAACACCGCCTGGTCCGGGTCGCCCGCCAGCACGAACTCCTGCGCCGCACCGCCCAGCCGCGAGATGAACTCGAACTGCAACGGGTCGAGGTGCTGCGCGTCGTCCACCAGCAGGTGCCGGACCCGGCGCTGCTCGGCCGCCAGCACCTCCGGCTCGGTGTCGAACGCCAGCAGCGCGCTGCCCACCAGCTCCGCCGCGTCGTAGGAGGCCGCCAGCCCCTGCCCCGCCCCGGCCAGCAGGCTGACCTGCTCGTACTGGATCGCGAACAGCCCGGCCGCCACCCACTCGTCCCGGCCCTGCGCCCGGCCCAGCTCGACCAGGTCCTCCGGGGCCAGGCCGCGCTCGGTGGCCCGCAGCAGCAGGTCCCGCAGCTCGTGGGCGAACCCGGGCAGCCCCAACGCCGGCCGCAGCCGCTCGGGCCACTTCCGCGCGCCCATCCCCACGTCACCGGCCAGCAGCTCGCGCACCACCGCGTCCTGCTCCGGCCCGGACAGCAGCCGGGGCGCGGGTTCCCCCGCCTGCACGGCCTGCGCCCGCAGCACCGCGTACGCGTAGGAGTGGACTGTCCGGACCAGCGGTTCTTGCGTGGTCGGCAGCACCTCGCCCTCGGCGCTGCTGGTGAGCAGCCGGGTGATGTGGGCGCGCAGGGACACCGCCGCCCGCCGGTTCGGTGTCAGCACGAGGACCCGCTCGGGGTGCACCCCGCCCCGCCGCACCCGGTCGGCCACGACCTCCGCGAGCAGCTCGGTCTTGCCCGTGCCGGGGCCGCCGAGCACCCGCAGCGGCCCGCCGGCGTGGTCGAACACCGCGCGCGCGGGCACGTCCCAGTGGCGCTCGGGGCGGTCCTCCCGCACCCGGCGCACCAGCAACGGAGCCCGGTTGTGTGCCACGTGCCGATAGAACCACGGGGTACCGACAATTCCGGGGGCGGCCCTCCGGGAGGAGCGGTCGTGGAATATTTGGCCGGTGGATGAAGAGCTGCACGAGTTGGTCCGCGAGGTGGTGCGGTCGATCCCCCGCGGACGCGTGGCCACCTACGGCGACGTCGCCGACCTGTCCCGCGCCCCGTCACCCCGGCTGGTCGGCCAGATCCTGAACCAGGACGGGCACGACCTGCCGTGGCACCGGGTGCTGCGGGCCAACGGCACGTGCGCCCCGCACATCGCCGACGAGCAGTTGCAACTGCTGCGCGAGGAAGGCGTGGTGGCCGACAACGGGAAGGTCAACCTGCGCACGTACCGCTGGGAAGAGGCCGTCAAGGAGAAGGAGGAGGAGCCGCCGGGCCTGTGGTGACCCGCGCGACGACCCGCGCGACCTCCGCGTCGACGTCGGGGTCCCGGGTCAACGCGGCGGCCAGCCGCAACTGCGGCAACGCCTCGGCGTGCCGGCTCTGCCGGGACAACGTGCGCCCCAGCAGCAGCCGGGCGTAGCCGTCGGACGGGTCGAGGTCGACCAGCGTGCGCAGCACGACCTCGGCCCGCCCGAGCGCGGCGGACTGGAAGTGCGCCAGCGCCAGCTCGGTCAGCACCGTCCGGTCGCCCGGCACGCGCTCGGCCGCCTCCGCGAGGAACCGCACCGCGCCACTCGGGTCGCCGGCGGCCCGGAACTCCCGGCCCTTGGCCACCAGCTCACGGATGTCGGACACGTCAGACCTCCTCGTCCGCCGGGCTCACGTGCGGCACGTGGGTCCGGCCCAGTCGCCCGGCCTGGAAGTCCTCGATCGCGTCGAGGATCTCCCGGCGGGTGTTCATCACGAACGGCCCATACCTGGCCACGGGCTCGTTCAACGGCAGACCACCGAGGACGAGCACGTCCCAAGCGGTGTCCGCCCGCATGGTCAACGCCGAGCCGTGCCCGAACACGGCCAGCCGTCCCTCTTCCAGCGGACGGCCCTCCGCCCCGACCGTCCCCCGCCCGGACAGCACGTAGACCAGGGCGTTGAAGTCCTCGGGCCACGGCAGCGCGAGACGGGCGCCGGCGCTGAGCGTCGCGTGCAGGTAGGTGATCGGCGTGTAGGTCATGCCCGGACCGCGGAAGCCCGCCACGTCCCCCGCGATCACCCGGACCAGGGCGCCTCCGTCGTCACTGGAGAGCAGGACGGCGTCACGCGCCTTGATGTCCTGGTAGCGCGGGGGCGTCCACTTGGCTGCCTTGGGCAGGTTCACCCACAGCTGGACGCCGTGGAACAGGCCGCCTTTGGCCACCATCTCCTGCGGCGGGAGTTCACTGTGGAGGACTCCACTTCCGGCAGTCATCCACTGGGTCGCCCCGTCGGTGATGAGCCCGCCGCCGCCGGTCGAGTCCTGGTGCTCGAAGGCCCCGTCGATCATGTAGGTGACCGTCTCGAACCCGCGGTGCGGGTGCCAGGGGGCACCCTTGGCCTCCCCCGGCCCGTACTCGACGGCACCCATGTGGTCGAGCAGGAGGAAGGGGTCGGCCAGCGCGAGGTCCACACCGGGGAAGGGCCGCCGGACCTGGAAGCCCTCACCCTCGAAGAACTTCTGCGCCTGGACCACCTTCCGCACCGGACGCCAGGTCGTGGCGGCTTCGGGCAGGTCGGGGAGCCTGGGCAGGGTCAGGGTGTCTGCGGTGATGGCGGGCATCACTGCCTCCTTCGGCGGGACCTCCAGGGTGCGGGGGTCGCTCGACCAGGTCAACCTGGTTGAAGGCTCAACTATTCCCAGCCCGCACCGCCTCGCCCTGCCACCGCGCGGCACCGCCTCGCCCGCGCCGCCGCACGACAACCTTCCGCCAGCCGCCGCACGACAACGTTCCGCCAGCCACCGCGCGACGGCTTTTCACGAAGCTGCCGCGCGGCACTCCCCTGCTTGGGCTTTTTGCGTCATCCCCGTATGGCCTGCCCGAAGGGCTACCACAGATTTCCCCGGGTGCAGCCAAAAAGTTTTGCGAGGAACGAGCAAAAGTTTTTAGCAGCACCCGGGGAAATCTGTGGTTGGCTCCGCCAGGCCATACGGGGATGACGCAAAAAGCCCCCGCCTTTTCTTTTGAGTCATCCTTGGCGGCCTGCCCGCCGGCGAGGCGCTTGTGATCTTGAGAGCGCGAAGCGCGTTCTAGGCGACGTCCTCGAAGCATCTGGCCTGGTAGTACCTCAACAAGACGGCCTCCACCACTCGGAGGTGCGCACCGATCGGAGCCGCCACCACGGCCGCACCCGACTCCGACACCGCCCGGTGGAACAACCCAGGCGCAAGCAGCCAAGACGCCACCGCCACCCGCCCAGGCGTAGCAGCCACGACGTCCGCGATCCGAGGCGAAGCAGTAGCCGCGTACCCCACCTGCACCGGCCCACCAACCCGCCGGGACAACGCCTGAGCCACCTTCCGCACCTCGCCCAAAGCCCGAGCATCGGAAGACCCAGCCGCCGCCAGCACGACGGAGTCACCGGGCTCCCAGCCAGCCTCCTCCAACCGCGCCACCACAGCCGGCAACAAAGCAGGCCCAATGGGAGCCGTCACGACCACATCAGGGTGACCGGAAGCCGCAATCTGCTCCGGAATGTCCACCCGCACGTGGTACCCAGCCGCCAGAAAAGCCGGAACAACAACAGCCGGCCCAGGCACATCCCGGAGCACAGCCGTCACATCGGGCTGCCGCACGTCCGCATAAGCCACCCGCACCGGCACGCCGCCCAACCGCGACCGCACCAGGGCAGCGATCTCCTCCACGACCACGGCACCAGCGGGATCACGAGTGCCGTGCGCCACCAGAACCAACGTCATACCGCGACTCCAGCGGGGTCCATTGCCAATCGGTAGCCGCGCTTCACGACCGTCGTCACCATCCGGGGCTCGCCCAGCGCGGTCCGCAGGCGGCCGATCGCGGTTTCCACCGCGTGTTCTTCACCGCCGCTCGGCAGTGCCGCGAGCAGTTCCCGGCGGGAGACGACCCGGCCACGGGCCGCCGCCAGGACGCGCAGCACGGCCATCGGGGCGGGTGCGACGGGGCGGAGTTCGCCGTCCACCACGACCGCCTGGCCGCGCAGTTCGATGTCTCGGCCGGCGATGCGCAGGCGGGTGGCGCGTGCGGGCAACGCCAAGGTCAGTTCGCGGGCCAGGGCACCGATCCGCGCCCTGGCGGGCTGGATCACGGGCACGCCGGCCGCGACCAAGGGGCCGGCGGTGATCGAACCCACCCCGACCACCAGCACATCCGACCGCAGAACCCCCACCAGCTCCTTGTAACGGCCGGTCGCGGAAGCCATCCGCAGCACGTTCGCCGCCGCGGGCGCGCTGGTGAAGGTCAACGCGTCCACCTGCCTCGCCAGCACCGCGTCCACCAGCCGGTCCAAGGGCGCGGGGTCCACCGGGCCGGTCCAGCGGTACACCGAGACCGGCACGACCTCCGCACCGGCGGCTTCCAGCGCGGACACGAAATCGGGCAGCGGCTCGCCGTGCTGCTGCACCGCGATCCGCTTGCCCGCCACACCCGCCCGGATCAGGTGGTCCAGCAGTTCGGCGTTGCTCTCGCCCTCCGGGGACCACGCCTCGACCAAGCCCGCCGCGCGCACCGCCCCGCGCGCCTTGGGACCACGGGCCATGACCTGCGCGCTCGCCAAGCGGTTCAGCAGGCGCGCCGCCAGGCCCCAGCCCTCCGCCGCCTCGACCCAGCCCCGGAAGCCGATGCCGGTGGTGGCCACGACGACGTCCAGCGGCTGTTCCACCACCTCGCGGGTGGCGGCCAGCAGTTCGGCGTCGTCGGGCAGGGGCACGATCCGGATGGCCGGACCGTGCACCACCGTCGCGCCCTTGCGCTCCAACAGCGCCGTCAGTTCGTCGGCCCGCCGGGCGGCGGTCACTCCGACCGTGTACCCGGCCAGCGGGGCGGCGTTCACGGCGACCCGACCTGGACGATCCCGTCGGCCACGCGGACCGGGTGGACGGGGACGCCGGTGGACGGGTCGTCCAGGCACTTGCCGGTGCTCAGCTCGAACGCCTGCTTGTAGACCGGCGACACCACCACCGGCACGCCGCCCCGGTCGCCGACGATGCCCCGGGACAGCACGGCGGCGCCGCTGAACGGGTCGATGTTGCCCAGCGCGTGCACCTGGCCGTCATGGGTGAGGAAGACGGCGACCTGGGTGCCGTCGGGCAGCAGCGCGGCCACCCCGCGCTCCGGCTGCAACGCGCTCAACTCGCACACGGGTGTCATCGGACGACCTCCGGAATCCCCAGCACAACTGGCACCTTCTGACCGCGTTCCTCGCGGAAGGAAATCGTCGGGTCGGGCGTGCCGGGCGCGTTCACGAACGAGGTGAACCGGGCCAGCTTCTCCGGGTCCTCCAGCACGCCACGCCACTCGTCGGCGTAGTTGTCCACGTGCTTGGCCATCGCGGCCTCCAGGTCGGCGCAGATGCCGAGGCTGTCGTCCACGATGACCGCGCGCAGGTGGTCCAACCCGCCTTCCAGGCCCTCGATCCAGGTCGACGTGCGCTGCAACCGGTCCGCGGTGCGGATGTAGAACATCAGGAACCGGTCGATCAGCTTGATGAGCGTCTCGGTGTCCACATCGGACGCCAGCAGGTCGGCGTGCCGGGGCGTGAAGCCGCCGTTGCCGCCCACGTACAGGTTCCAGCCCTTCTCGGTGGCGATGATGCCGAAGTCCTTGCCGCGGGCCTCGGCGCACTCCCGCGCGCACCCGGACACGGCGGACTTGAGCTTGTGCGGCGACCGCAGGCCCCGGTAGCGCAGCTCCAGCTCGATCGCCAGGCCCACCGAATCCTGCACGCCGTAGCGGCACCAGGTCGTCCCCACGCACGACTTCACCGTGCGCAGCGCCTTGCCGTAGGCGTGGCCGGACTCGAAACCGGCGTCCACCAGCCGCTTCCAGATCTGCGGCAGCTGGTCGACGGTCGCGCCGAACAGGTCGATCCGCTGGCCACCGGTGATCTTGGTGTACAGCCCGAAGTCCCGCGCCACCTCGCCGATGACGATGAGCTTCTCCGGCGTGATCTCGCCGCCGGGGATGCGCGGCACGACCGAGTACGTGCCGTTGCGCTGGAGGTTGGCCAGGAAGCGGTCGTTGGTGTCCTGCAACACCGCCTGCTCGCCTTCCAGCACGTGGCCGTTGTCCAGCGACGCGAGGATCGAGGCCACGGCGGGCTTGCACAGGTCGCAGCCGCGCCCGCGGCCGTACCGCGAGATCAGCTCGGTGAACGTGGTGATCCCGGTCACCCGCACGATCTCGAACAGCTCCGCGCGGGACTGCTCGAAGTGCTCGCACAGCGCCTTGGACTGCTCGACACCGCACTCCGACAGCAGCTTCTTCAGCATCGGGACGCACGAGCCGCAGCCCGTGCCGGCCTTGGTGCACGCCTTGATGCCGGGCACGTCCACGGCCTCGCCGGACCCGATGACGTCCACGATGTGCTGCTTGGTCACCGCGTGGCACGAGCACACCTGGGCGTCGTTGGGCAGCGTCAGCTCGACACCGCCCGCCGGGCCGATCAGCGACACGGGGTCGCCGGGCACGGGACGGCCGACCAGGGGCCGCAGCGCCGGGTACTTCGAGGCGTCGCCGACCAGGATGCCGCCCAGCAGCGTCTTGGCGTCGTCGGACACCACGACCTTGGCGTAGGTGCCGGCGACGGCGTCGTTGACCACGACCTCCAGCGCGCCCTCGGTCTGCGCGTGCGCGTCGCCGAACGACGCCACGTCCACACCCAGCAGCTTCAGCTTGGTCGACATGTCGGCGCCGGGGAACTCGGCGGTGCCGCCGAGCAGCCGGTCCGCGACCACCTCGGCCATCGAGTAGCCGGGCGCGACCAGGCCGTACACCATGCCGTCGAGGTTGGCGCACTCGCCGATGGCGTAGATGTTCTCGTCCGAGGTCCGGCACGCCGAGTCCACGACGATGCCGCCGCGCGCGCCCACCTCCAAGTCGAACTCGCGGGCCAGCTGGTCGCGCGGCCGGATGCCCGCCGAGAACACCACGACGTCCAGGTCCAGCTCGGTCCCGTTGGACAGCTTGGCGATCAGCCGGTCGCCGTCGCGCTCGATGGAGGACGCCGACGTGCCGGTGTGCACGGTCAGGTCCAGCTTCTCCACCAGCCGCTTCAGCAGCCCGGCGCCGCCCTCGTCCACCTGCAACGGCATCAGGCGCGGCCCGAGCTCGACCACGTGCGGCGAGATGCCCATGCCGCGCAGCGCGTTCGCGGCCTCCAGGCCCAGCAGGCCGCCACCGAGCACCATGCCCGCGTGCCGACCGGAGGAGTGCGCGTTCTCGACCGTGGCCCGGATCCCGTCCAGGTCCTCGATCGTCCGGTACACGTGGCACCCGGGCAGGTCGCGGCCGGGCACCGGCGGCACGAACGGCACCGACCCGGTGGCCAGCACCAGGGCGTCGTACTCCTGCGCCCGGCCCGACATGCTCCGGACGACCTTGTTGTCCCGGTCGATGTGCACGACCAGGTCGTTCAGGTTCAGCTCGACGAGCGGGTCTTCGTGCGGCGCGAGGCTCAGCGTCTCCGCGTCCCAGGTGTCCACATAGGACGACAAGGCGACACGGTCGTAGGCGGGACGCCCCTCCTCGGCGAACACGACGATCCGCCACTGGTCGGTGACGTCCTTCTCGCGCAGCGCCTGCACGAGACGGTGTCCGACCATGCCGTGACCGACGACAACCAGCGTTCGCGTCATGGGACCATTCCTTCCTCTTGCCCGGCTATGCTCACCGGGCACCGTGTCGTGACAAGGTCGCGAATGTTGCGCAGGTGTTAAAGCAGCCTCACGCCGCACTTCAGAGCGTCGTGCGCGTCACACCCCGGGCTTCAGATACCCGCGTACGCGAGGCTCGGGACCTGCGTGAAGACGCGGCTGCGCAGGTAGAACCACCACGTGGTGGCCACGCAGAGCCCGTAGAACACCAGGAACGCGGTCAGCGCCGGGGCCAGCGTCTTGCTGCCCTCCAGCGAGAACTTGAACACCAGGTTGACCAGCACACCGCCGAAGGCGCCGATCGCGCCCGCGATGCCGACCACGGCCGCCGCCTGCCGCTTGGCCGACGCGGTGTCCGGCACCTGGGTGGCGAAGATGGCGGGGATCATCCGGTAGGTCGAGCCGTTGCCGATGCCGGCCAGCACGAACAGGGCGATGAACGAGCTGAAGAACAGCGGGAACGTCTTGGTGCTCACGCTCACCAGCACGCCCACGACGCCCAGGCCCATGCCGAGGAACACCACGAGGGACACGCGGGCGCCGCCGAACCGGTCCGACAGCCACCCGCCGAACGGCCGGCTCACCGACCCGATCAGCGCGCCCAGGAACGCCAGGCCGACGAACGACTTGTACTCCACGAAGCTGATCTTGATCAGCGACGGGAACGCGAACGAGAAGCCGATGAACGAGCCGAACGTGCCGATGTACAGGAACGACATCACCCACGTGTGCTTGTTGGTCAGCGCCTTGCGGTAGGACGTGCCGTCCGGCTTGGCCTGGGTGAGGCTGTCCATCAGGAACCACCCGCACGCCGTGGCCACCACGATGAACGGGATCCAGAACGCCGCCGCGTAGGCCAGGTTGACGCCCGTGCCGATGGTGATCACGATCGGCACCACCAGCTGCACCATCGCGACGCCCAGGTTGCCGCCCGCCGCGTTCAGGCCCAGCGCCAGGCCCTTCTTGCCCTCCGGGTAGAAGAACGAGATGTTCGCCATCGAGGAGGAGAAGTTGCCGCCGCCGAAGCCCATCGCCGCCGACGTGAGCAGGAAGAACCAGAACGGCGTGCCGGGGTTGGTCACGGCGATGATCAGCATGACGCACGGGATCAGCAGCAGGCTCGCGCTGATCGTGGTCCACGCCCGGCCGCCGAACTTCGGCACCGCGAAGGTGTAGGGGATGCGGAGCACCGCGCCGACCAGGTTCGGCACGATCAGCAGCCAGAAGGTCTGGCCGACGCTGAAGCTGAACCCGACCGAGCCCAGGCTCACCACGACGATGCTCATCAGGCTCCACACCGTGAAGCCCAGGTTCTCCGCGAGGATCGAAAAGATCAGGTTGCGCCGCGCGACCTTCTTCCCGGTGCGCTCCCAGAACTCCGCGTCCTCCGGGTTCCAGTCGTCGATCCACCGGCCGCGTCGTTTCGTCTGCGGCGCAAGGGTTTCGGTCTCCACCACCGTGCTCATAGCGGCCTCCCAAGCTCGTGATTGCGCAGACCGTAGGAACGGCCCGTTACCTCGGCGTGCGATCAGGTGTCGTGGGCGGCAACTCCGCCGCACATCAGACGGGCTGCGGTTGTGAGGCGGCGAGCCAGTCGACGATGCCGCACACCGCGTCCTTGCAGCCCCCACAGCCCGTGCTCGCCCGGGTCTTCTCCGCGATCGTCGACACCGTCGTGGCGCCGGCCCGCCAGGCGCTGACGATCTGCCCCTTGCTCACCGTGTTGCACCGGCACACCACCGCGGAGGCGGGCAGGTCCGCCGGGCTGGCGACGTTCTCCGCGGGCAGCGCACGGCCCAGCAGCAGCGCCAACCGGTCTGTGGGCGCGGGCAGGCCGCGGTCGAACAGCTGCGTGATGGCCGCCGCCGCGTCCGGCGCGCCCAGCACGATGGCGCCGGTCACCTTGTCGTCGCGCAGCACCAACTTCGCGTACCGGCCGCGCGCGGGGTCTTGGAAGCACAGGACTTCCGCGTCCGGGGAGTCCACCTCGCAGTGCACGTCACCCAGGGCCGCCAGGTCGACGTCCCGGGCCTTCAAGCGGGTCACGACGGTGGTCCCGGCGTAGCGCGACGCGGGCGCGGTGCCGGTGACCAGGTCGGCCACCACCGCCGCCTGCTCCCACGCGGGCTGCACCAGCCCCGACACCGTGCCGACGTGCTGGGCGCAGTCGCCGATGGCGTGCACCCGCGGGTCGCTGGTGCGCAGGGCGTCGTCCACGAGGATGCCGCGGTCCACGACGATGCCGGCCTGCTCGGCCAGCCCCGTCTCCGCCCGCACCCCGGCCGACACCACGACCAGCTCGGCGGGCACCTGCGTGCCGTCGTCGAGCACGAGCCCCTCGCCGGGCACGTACTCCGAGGCCAGCGCGCCCAGCCGGAACTCGATACCCAGCGTCTCCAAGGTCTTGGCCAGCACCCGGCCCGCGCCCGGGTCCAGCTGGCGTTCCATCAGGTGCCCCACGGGGTGCACGACGGTCACCAGGCAGCCGCGCCCGGCCAGGCCGCGGGCGGCCTCCAGCCCGAGCAGACCGCCGCCCAGCACCGCGACCGGCGTGCCCGGCGAGGCCGCGGCGACGATCCGCGCGCAGTCGTCCAGCGACCGGAACGCCACCACGCCCGGCGCGAGGCCGCCGTTGCCGTCCAGCAGGCCGGCGGTCGGCGGCACCCACGAGCGCGCGCCCGTGGCCAGCACCAACGAGTCGTAGGGGACCTCGGTGTCGCCCACGTGCACGACCCGGCGGCTGCGGTCGATCTTGCTGACGCTGTCGCCCAGCCGCAGGTCGACGTGGTGCTTGGCGGCCCAGTCCGGGTCGTGCAGCCGCACGGCCTCCGGCGACAGCGAGCCGGCGACCACGCTGGACAGCAGCACCCGGTTGTAGGCGGGGTGGGCCTCGGCGCCCAGGACGGTGACGGACACCCGCTCCGCGCGCGGGTCCCGCCTGCGGATCTCGTCGGCCAGCCGGGCCCCGGCCATGCCGTAGCCCACGACGACAACGTTCCTGGTCATACCGACTCCAATCGGACGGCGCACACCTTGAACTCGGGCATCCGGCTGGTCGGGTCCAGCGCCGGGTTGGTCAGCAGGTTCGCGCGGCCCTCGCCGGCGAAGTGGAACGGCAGGAACACCACGTCGATGCGCATGGACGGCACGCACCGCACCCGCGCCACCGTCCGACCCCGCCGCGACACCACCGCGCTCAGGTCGCCTTCGCGCAGGCCGGCGCGGGTCGCGGTGTCCGGGTGGACCTCGACGTAGGCCTCCGGCTCGGCGGCGACCAGCTCGCGCACCAGCCGGGTCTGCGCCCCGGACTGGTAGTGCTGGAGGACGCGGCCGGTGGTGGCCTGCAACGGGTAGTCGGCGTCGGGCATCTCCGCGGGTCCGCGGTGGTCCACGGGGATGAACCGGGCGCGGCCGTCCGGGTGGGCGAAGCGGTCCAGGAACACCCGCGGGGTGCTCTTCTCCACCACCGGCCAGTGCAGGGCCTCCCCCGCGCGCAGCCGGTCGTAGGTGACGCCCGAGTAGTCGGCGAGACCGCCCTTGGAGGCGACCCGCAGCTCCTCGAACACCACCTCGGGCTCGACCGGGAAGCGCTCGACCGGCTGGCCCAGCCGGGTGGCCAGTCCCTGGAGCACCTCCAGGTCGCTGCGCACGCCGTCCGGGCGGTCGACCGCCACCTGGCGCAGCAGGATGCGGCCTTCGAGGTTGGTCATCGTGCCGCTCTCCTCGGCCCACTGCGTGATCGGCAGCACGACGTCGGCGATCGCGGCCGTCTCCGACAGCACCAGGTCGCACACCACGAGCAGGTCCAGCGCGCCCAACCGGTCCACGACGTGCTGCGACCGGGGCGCGGAGACCACCAGGTTGCTGCCGAACACCAGCAGCGCCTTCGGGCCGTCCGGCTGGCCCAGGGCGTCGAGGAGCTCGTAGGCGGAGCGGCCGGGGCCGGGCAGGTCGTCCACGCCCCACACGTCCTGGATGTACGCGCGGGCGGCCGGGTCGTCGATCTTGCGGTAGCCGGGCAGCTGGTCGGCCTTCTGGCCGTGCTCGCGCCCGCCCTGGCCGTTGCCCTGGCCGGTCAGGCAGCCGTAGCCGGAGCCGCGCCGACCCGGCAGGCCCAGCGCCAGCGCCAGGTTGATCCACGCCGACACGGTGTCCGCGCCGCTGGCGTGCTGCTCGGTGCCCCGGCCGGTCAGGACGTAGGCGTTCTCGGCCTCGGCCAGGATGCGCACGGCGGCCCGCTGGTCGGCGACCGGGACACCGGTGACCCGCTCGACCCGCTCCGGCCACCAGGAGGCCGCGATCTGCCACGCCTCGGTGAACCCGTTCGTGCGTTCCGCGAGGTAGTCCTTGTCCAGGTACCCGTCCGCGACGGCGCAGTGCAGCAGGCCCAGCGCCAGCGCCAGGTCCGTGCCCGGCGCGGGCTGGAGGTGCAGGGTGGCCAGCTCGGCGGTGGCCGTGCGGCGCGGGTCCACGACGATCAGTTCCGCGCCCTTGAGGTGCTGCACGAACGGCGGCATCGTTTCGGCCGGGTTACCTCCGACCAACAGCACCGCGTCGGCGTGATCGAGATCTGTTACGGGGAACGGCATGCCCCGGTCGAGGCCGAACGCCTTCGTGCCGGCCGCCGCCGCGCTGGACATGCAGAACCGGCCGTTGTAGTCGATCTGGGAGGTGCCCAGCGCCACCCGGGCGAACTTGCCCAGCAGGTAGGACTTCTCGTTGGTCAGCCCACCACCGCCGAACACGCCGACCGAGTCCGGCCCGTGCTCGGCACGCAGTTCACGCAGCTTGGCGGCGACGAGGTCGAGCGCCTCGTCCCACGTGGCCGGGTGCAACGCGCCGTCGCGACGCACCAGCGGCGTGGTCAGCCGGGCGGGCGAGGACAGCAGCTCGGCGGACGTCCAGCCCTTCTGGCACAGGCCGCCGCGGTTGGTCGGGAACTCCCGCGGCGACACCTTGCCCCCGGTCACGGACATCGCGCACTGGAGCGCGCAGTACGGGCAGTGGGTGTCGGTCACGGGGCCGACGGTAAGAACGCGCTGTTAACGGCGAACCGCAGAATGTTTCGTCCACGCGAACTTGCTCCGGCACCACGCGTGGACTGCGGGTGAGGTCACAGCAACGCGGTCACCTTCGTGGCCGTCCGTTCGAGCCCTACCAGCGACTGAGTGCTCGACAGGGGGTGCAGCGCGTGCACGGCGAGCCGGAAGAGTGTCGCGCGCAACAACACCTGCGGCCATTCCGCCAGGTGGGACCACCGCTGGATCAACCCGTGATCCGCGCCACCCCAGGACAGCGCGTCCACTACGACGACTGCCGCACCGTACTCGGCCGGACGCCAGTAGGCGGTGAAGTCGATGATCGCGGGCGCAGCGTCCCCGGCGAACAACACATTGCCGAACAGATCCCCGTGCACGACCTGCGGCTTGAGCTGGACCGGCTTCCGGTAGGCGGAGAGCAACTCGAACAGCCGCCCGCCCAGACTCGGGTCCAGCTCGGCCTGCTCGTCCTCCCAGGCAAGCCGGTCGGCCTTGGCGAACAGGTCGGTACGAGCGTCCAGGAAGCGGGGCTTCGCCAACCCGGCGGTAGCAGCGTGCAACTTCACCGCCACCTCGACCACCTCGTCATACCGAGGCTCAGCCCGCCCAGACAGGTACTTGGTGGCAGCCCACCCACCGACGACATACCGCCCGTCAGTGGACCGCAGGGGTCTGGCGACCCGAAGGTTGTCCACGGAGAGCGTGTCCAACGTCTTCGCCACCCAGGTCGCCTCGGCCGGCTTCCCCGCCGGTCGAATAGCCGCATCACCACACCGCCACACCGGCCCGGCGTCGATCAACTCCGGTTCGGCATCACGCGCACCAAACGCAGCACGCACGTGCGCAGGCGGCGGCTCCGGGGATGGGGTCACGGCAGCGCACGCTACCCGTCGAGCCCTCGTGTTTGGTGGACCTCACGCGGCTCTGCCGCCGTGTGCACCCGTCCGGCCTATCCGCACTTTTGCGGTTCCAGCCCAAACCCCCAACTGTGTCCTCCCCCACACCACCCCGCCAGACCCACACACAACACCTGCCCGCCCCGCACAACACCCCGCCCCGCACCCACCAGCCCAACGCCACCCCCACCCCACTCCACACCCTTCCGCGCGCAGCGCGTGCTCTTCGGCGGAGCCGGCAAGCGGCAGTCCACCGAGGAGGACACAGCGCAACTTGGGCTTCTTGCTTGTGTCAT
>NZ_JBBEGC010000045.1:8133-58636 GCF_037401995.1 Saccharothrix sp. CCNWYY140 | reverse complement strand
ACGGGGATGACGGAAGAAGCCCCCGCCCTTGTTCTTCCGTCCATCCTTGGCGGCCTGCCCGCCGGCGAGGCGCTTTTAATCTTTAAACCCTACCCCCACCAGCACTAACGAGGCCAATGAGAGTGGTTATCATCAATCCGATAAGAGTGGGAGTGCCGCCAAGAACCACCCACCAACACAGCGTCACGCAAGTGCTCCTCCCCCACTGCCCCCGAATGCGAATGCTCGATCACCTCAACATCAGGCCTCGGCCAAACCCCCACAGCCACCACCAAAGCCACCCCAGCCACCCCACCCAAAACCCCAAAAGTGACAGCAGCCCCAACCACCGTCATCAACCCACCAGCCAACGGATAACACACCAACCAGCACAAATGCGACAACGCGAAATCCGCCGCGAACACCGCAGGCCGATCAACCGAACCAGCCGACCGCCGCAACAACCGAGCCGCAGGCGTCAACACCAACGACCCACCAACACCCATCAGCGCCCACAACACCAACAACGCGGACCAAGACTCGACGAACACCCCCGCCACCAGGCACCCCACCAACAACCCGGCAGCCTGGAGCATCACGCTCCGATCCGACCTCCGCCGCAAAATCCCAGGCAGGCACAACGCCGCCACCACCGAACCAACCCCGTTGGCCGCCAACGCAAACGCCACGTCGACCGCGTCCCGCCCCAACCCCACCCGCACCAGGACGACGGTGTTCACCAGCACCATCGACCCAGCCGCCGCGACAGCCAGGTGCACCGCGAGCAACCCGCGCAACCGCGGAGTCGCCAAGTACACCCGCAACCCGCGCGTGGGACGACGCCGACCCACCGCCGGCGACGGCAAGGCGACCGACAAGATCAACAAAGCCGACCCGACGAACCCCACCGCCGTACCGACGAACAAGGTCTCGAAGCTGACCAACGCCAATGCCAGCGCGGCCAAGGAAGGGCTGAGCAGGGTCTCCAAGTCATAGGCCAAGCGCGACAACGTGAGCGCACGCGTGTAGTCCGCCTCGTCCTCCAAGACGTCCGGCACGGTCGCTTGAAAAGCGGGTGTGAAGGTTGCAGATGCAGACTGCAACAGGAAGATCAGCACGTACACGTGCCAGGTCTCGCTCACGAACGGCAGCGCCAAGGCAACGACCGCACGTACGACGTCCAGACCGACCAACAACGCCCGTCGCGGCACCATCCCCGCCACCGCACCGAACAACGGCGCCACGGTCACGTACGCGACCATCTTGATCGCCAGCGCAGTCCCCAGCACGGCACCCGCCCCCGGCCCGGCCAACCGGTACGCGAGCAACCCGAGCGCCACCGTCGCCAATCCCGTCCCCGTCAACGCGACGACCTGGGCAGCGAACAGGCGTCGGTAAGTGCGGAACCGAAGCACGCTCAACATGGCCCGCACGATATATGCACAAGTGCGCATGCGACTACGCTGCAACAGCCCAACTCTGGCAGCAATCTGTTCACTTCTGATCGAATGATCGCTCTCTGATTGACTCTCCCGCCCCGCGAACGAACGATCCTCCGCAGCCGACCTCACTCGGCCCCAGGCAACGAAGCGGAGGACCGGTGCGCGTACCCCTCAAACCACCCCACAGCCGCCCGCAACGCCGCATCCACCGCCCCCAACCCCGGGTACCAAGGCCGCTCCCACTCCAGCGACACCCAACCCGCCCAGTCCGCCAACACCTCCGCACACTCGCCCAACGGAACAACGCCCTCCCCCGGCGGCACAGGCGTGGTGTCGTCCACCCCAACAACATCCTTCACCTGGAAATACGCCAAGTACTCCCCCACCACAACACGGGTCTCCGCCGGCGACTCCCCATGCCGCCACGGGTGCAACGCATCCCACAGCACAGCCACCCGCTCAGGCTCCTCGAACGACTCCACCACCCGCACCGCAGCGGCCCCAGTCGGATGGCTGTCGTGGGTCTCCACCAGCAACCGCACACCGGCCGCCCTCAACTCCGGCAGAACAGCAGCGATCCGCGGACCAGCCGGCGCATCACCGCCGGGAAAAACACGCACGCTAGGCGCACCCAACCGCGACGCGAGCCGGATGAGAGCACGCAGCTCCTCGACCACCGGCTCATCGTCCCCAGGCGCACAAACCTTGGCGTACCCGGCAAGGCACGCGGCCTCCACCCCACCATCAGCAAGCGCTTTCCGCGCCGCCCGATGATCCATACCCGGATGCACCTCACCGTGCACCCGGATCTCCAGCCCGTCACACCCCGCACCAGCCGCAAGCCGAGCAGACTCGGCGAGCGACAGCTCGGGCGTCCCCAGGGTGCTGAGCGCCAAGCGCCTCGTTTCCACGGCCAGTGAGCCTGAAAGCGCTTTCCACAGATGTCAAGAGCAGAGGCGATGACCACCTTCACCGTCGAGGACGGCCGGTTCCTCCGGAACGGCCACCCCCACCGCGTCCTGTCCGGCGCGCTGCACTACTTCCGCAGCCACCCCGCGCAATGGCCGCGACGGCTCTCGGTGCTGCACGGCATGGGCCTCAACACCGTCGAGACCTACGTCCCGTGGAACCTCCACGAGCCCGCCCCCGGCCGGTACCACGACCTCGACGCCCTGACCCGCTTCCTCGACCTCGCCGCCGCCGAGGGCCTGGACGCGATCGTCCGCCCCGGCCCGTACATCTGCGCCGAGTGGGAGAACGGCGGCTTGCCCTGGTGGCTGACGGGACCACTCCGCTGCGCACACCCCAGCTTCCTCAACGCCGTGGATGCCTGGTTCGACGTGCTCATCCCCCGGATCGCACCCCACCAGACGACACACGGCGGGAACGTCGTCATGATCCAGGTCGAGAACGAGTACGGCTCCTACGGCTCGGACCAGGACTACCTGCTCCACCTGCGCGACGGGCTGCTGGATCGCGGGATCGACGTGCCGCTGTTCACCTCCGACGGCGGCGAGGCGCTGTTCCTGACCGCCGGACTGGTGCCGGACACCCTCGGCACGGTCAACTTCGGCAGCCAAGCCACCGACCAGTTCGCCGAGTTCCGCCGCCACCGGCCCCAGGACCCGTTGTTCTGCATGGAGTTCTGGGACGGCTGGTTCGACCACTGGGGCGACCAGCACACCACCAGGTCCCCCGAAGACGCCGCCGCCGCGCTGGACGAGGTCCTCGCCGCCGGCGCGTCGGTCAACCTCTACATGGCCCACGGCGGCACGAACTTCGGCTTCTGGGCGGGCGCGAACGCCTCCGGCGACCTCCACGACGGCGTCTACCGCCCCACCGTCACCTCCTACGACTACGACGCCCCGATGGACGAAGCCGGCAACCCCACCCCGAAGTACTGGGCGTTCCGCGAGGTCATCGGCAAGTACGCACCCCTGCCCGAGCCACCTCCCCCTCCCCCGACCACCCTCCCGCCACACACCATCCCCCTCACCAACTCAGTCCGCCTGATCGACGCCTTCCGCACAACCCCCACCACCCGCACCCCCCACGTCCCCACCTTCGAAGAACTCCACCAGCACCAAGGCTTCCTGCTGCACCGCACCACCCTCCCCGGCCCCCGCCCACCACTCCCCCTACGGCTGCGCGACCTCCGCGACCGAGCCCAACTCTTCGTCGACGGCACCCCACACGCAGTCTTCTCCCGCGCCACCGACCCCGAAGCCGTCGAACACGCACACGTCCCGGGCGGCGTCACCATCGAGCTACTGGTAGAGGCGATGGGCCGGATCAACTACGGCCCACTGCTGGGCGAACGCAAGGGGATCATCGGCGGCGTCCTCCACGAACGCCAGTACGTCCACGGCTGGGAAACAACCCCCATCCCACTCGACACCCTGCCCGACCTCCCCTGGGACACCGGCAACACCACCCACGGCCCGCTCTTCCTCCGCGGCACCCTCACCACCACCGCCCCACAAGACGCCTACCTCGACATGACCGGCTGGTCCAAGGGCGTCGTGTGGGTCAACGGCTTCTGCCTAGGCCGCTACTGGCACACAGGTCCACAAAGGACCCTCTACGTCCCCCAACCCGCGCTGATCCCCGGCGACAACGAAATCACCATCCTCGAACTGCACCCCGACGCGGCCCCGCGCTCGGTCACCGTCACCCCTCACCCCATCCTCGAAGGAGACCCCCGATGACCCTGCGCGTAGCGATGAACGGCGTGACCGGCCGCATGGGGTACCGCCAACACCTCACCCGGTCCATCCTGGCCATCCGCGACCAGGGCGGCGTCACCCGCGCGACCGGCGACCGCGTCGAGGTCGAGCCCATCCTGGTCGGCCGCAACGCCGCCAAGCTCGAAGAACTGGCCGCCCGCCACGACATCGCGCACTGGACCACCGACCTCGACTCCGCCCTGTCCGCCGCCGACGTCTACTTCGACGCCCAGGTCACCACCGCCCGAGCCGACGCGATCAAGCGCGCGATCGAGGCCGGCAAGCACGTCTACACCGAGAAGCCCACCGCCGAGACCCTCGCCGACGCCGTCGAACTCGCCGAACTGGCCGACAAGGCCGGGGTCAAGCACGGCGTGGTCCAGGACAAGCTCTTCCTGCCCGGCCTGCTCAAGCTCAAGCGACTGCTGGACAGCGGGTTCTTCGGGCGGGTGCTGTCGGTGCGCGGCGAGTTCGGGTACTGGGTCT
Organism: Saccharothrix sp. CCNWYY140; assembly: GCF_037401995.1. Classification (NCBI taxonomy): domain Bacteria; kingdom Bacillati; phylum Actinomycetota; class Actinomycetes; order Pseudonocardiales; family Pseudonocardiaceae; genus Saccharothrix; species Saccharothrix sp. CCNWYY140. The sequence continues at coordinate 54,003 of NZ_JBBEGC010000045.1, read as the reverse complement.
TCGAGGGCGACTGGCAGAGCGCGCAGCGCCCGTCGTGGAACTACCGGTCCGAGGACGGCGGCGGCATCGTCATGGACATGTTCCCGCACTGGGCGTACGTGCTGGAGAACCTGTTCGGGCGCATCGACTCGGTCACCGCGAAGGCCGTCACGCACGTCCCGCGCCGCTGGGACGAGCACGGCGCGCCCTACACCGCGACCGCCGACGACGCCGCCTACGGCCTGTTCACCCTCGAGGGCGGGACGATCGTGCAGATCAACTCGTCGTGGTGCGTGCGCGTGGACCGCACCGAACTGGTCGAGTTCCAGGTCGACGGCACGCACGGCAGCGCCGTCGCCGGCCTGCGCAACTGCAAGGCGCAGCACCGGACCGCGACCCCGAAGCCGGTGTGGAACCCGGACCTGCCGGTGACCGAGCGGTTCACCGACGACTGGACCGAGGTGCCCGACAACGGCGACTGGGACAACGGGTTCAAGGTCCAGTGGGAGCGTTTCGTGCGCCACGTCGTGGACGACGAGCCCTTCCCGCACGACCTGCACTCCGGGGCGCGCGGCGTGGCGGTGGCCGAGGCGGCCCTCAAGTCCTCCGCCGAGGGCGTCACCGTGCGACTCTGACCCGCGGGGGTGCGCCTGAAGTCGGGCGCACCCCCACCCTCGGGCGCACCCCCGTCACGCCCCGAACCACCCAGCCACGTCGAGGCGGAAGAACCCGGGCGGAACCATCGTCCGAAGGTCCGCCTCCAGCTCGCGAACCCGTCGCACGCCCAGCGCGTCCGCCCATTCCCTCCGCACCTCCTCGAAGATCGCCGCGGACCGGTTGAGCACGTCCAGCCCGCGCGGGGTCAGCCGCACCAGCTTGCGCCGGGCGTCCGCCGGGTCGTCCACGCGCTCGACGTACCCCAGGGCTTCGAGCTTGTCCACGGTCTTGCCCGCCGCCTGCTTGGACACGCCCAGCCGCCGCCCGACCTCGCTGGCCGACGCGCCGCGGACGCCGACCGCCTGGAGCGCGAACCCGTACGCCGGCCGCACGTCCGGGTGCCCTTGGCGGGCCAGTTCGGCGTGCAGGCGGTCCACGATCGTCCGGAAGCCGGCGAACAGCAGCAGCGGCAGCTCGAAGCCGAACCCGTCCTCAGCCATCGGCGGGATCACCCTTGCCAAACTCGACAACCTGGTTTACTTTTTCGACAACCACGTTGTCGAGTTTACCGAAGGACACGCATGTTCACCCGGCACACCGCCGACACCGCACCCGCCGCATCCCAGCGCCTGATGGAGGCCACCACCAAGAAGCTCGGCTACCTGCCGGCGGCCGTGGGCCTGATGGCCACCTCCCCGCACCTGCTGGAGGGGTTCGTCAAGGTCAACGCGCTGTTCGAGCAGACCACCCTGGACCCGCTGGCCCGCGAGGTCCTGATCATGACCGTGGCCGGCCGCAACGGCTGCCACCTGTGCGTCGCCATGCACACCGCCCGCCTCCACGCCCTGAACGCGGACCAAGCGGTGATCACGGCCCTGCGCGAGGGCAAGCCGTTGGAGGACAAGCGGTTGGACGCCGTCCGCCAGTTCACCACGGAGGTGATCGAGACGGCCGGGGCGGTGTCCCCGGAGGCCTTGGCCGCGTTCACGGCCCAGGGCTTCACCCACCAGAACGCATTGGAGGTCGTCATGGGAATCGGCGTCTACACCATGTCCACCCTGGCCAACCGGCTCACCGACGCCCCGATCGACGAGCAGCTCGCCGCCTTCGCCTGACCCTCGCCACCCGAAGGGTCGTGCACCGCCGTAGCGGGCCGGAAGACCCGTGCCGGTGGACACCTCGCCGCGATAGCGTGACGCGGATTTTTCGGGTGTCGAGAAAGGACTGGGGATGCAACGACCGGCGTGGGTGGGTCCCGAGATCGACTTGCAGAAGCCGAGCCCCGCTCGGGTGTACGACGTGCACCTGGGCGGCTCGCACAACTTCCAGGTCGACCGGGACGCCGCCGCGGCGATCACGAAGGTCATGCCGGGCTTACCCGCGATCCTGCGGGCGAACCGCGCCTACCTGCGCCGCGCGGTGACGTACCTGGTGGAGCGGGGTGTCACCCAGTTCCTCGACCTGGGGTCGGGCATCCCGACGGCCGGCAACGTCCACGAGGTGGCGTGGCGGCACGACCCGTCGGCCCGGATCGTCTACGTGGACTGCGACGGGGTGGCGGTCGCGCACAGCCGCGCGATCCTGCACGACGAGCCCAACGCGGACGCCGTGCTGGCCGACCTGCGGCACCCCGCGGACGTGCTGGCGGCGGCGGAGAACCTGCTGGACTTCTCCCGCCCGGTGGCGGTGCTGATGTTCGCCGTGCTGCACTTCCTGCCCGACTCCGACGACCCGGCCGGCCTGATCCGCCAGTACTTGGAACCCACCGCGCCGGGCAGCTACCTGGCCCTGTCGCACGCCAGCTTCGAGGGCGACGCCGACCAGGCGGAGGAGGCGACCCAGCAGTTCCGCCGCCGGGTCACCGACTTCACCATGCGCACCCGCCGCGAGGTCACCGCCCTGTTCGGCGACCTGGACCTGGTCGACCCGGGAGTGGTCTACCTGCCGGAGTGGCGCCCCGACCCGGGCGACGAAACCGGCGACGCCAGCACCACCTCCACCTTCGCCGGAGTCGGCCGCAAGCACTAACCGCCGCCGCCCGGCCCGAACTGTCGTACCCCCGTGGGACAATGGAAACGGGGGCCGGAGGCCACGCCGGCGCAGCGCGCCGGTCGCGCCGAACGGGACCGGGCCGAGCCGAAGAGGGCCGCCGAACCGAGCCGAACAGGGCCGCCGAACCGAGCCGCCCCAAGCCGAGCAGAGCCAAGCCGAGCAGAGCCCCAAGCCGAGCGAAGCCGCCGGCCAAGCAGCGCCCGAAACCGAGCAGTCCCGCCGGCCGAGCAGTGCCGCCGAGGCGAACGGCCGCCGAGCCCGGCCGTTCGCCAGGCCCGGCGGCGAAGGCCGACCCCCGGCCCAGCGGCGAACCCCGAACCCCCAGCCCCAGGGGCAAGGGCCGAACCTCGAGGCCCGGCGGCGAGCGACGGACCCCCAGACCCAGCGGCGAACGACGCCCCCCAGGCCCGGCGGCCAGCGCCGAACCCTCGAGGCCCGGCGGCCAGCGCCGAACCCTCGAGGCCCGGCGGCCAGCGCCCAACCCCCAAGCCCGGCGGCCGGCGCCGAACCCCCGAGGCCCGGCGGCGAGCGCCAGACCCCCAGGTCAGCGGCGGGGTTGGCCGAGGGCTGCCGGTGGGGTGTTGCCGGCCGTCGCGCCCTCCGCGTACTGGGGCGTCACGATGAACACGAACTCGTGCACCCCGTCCGCCGCCAGCTCGTCCACCACGTACGACTCGCCGATGCGGATGCCGTGCCGCATGATCAGCTCCTGGTGCACCGGAAAAGCCGTGCCGTCGCCGTTGACCGGGTTCCCGAGCACCTCCAGCGCCCACGTGTCGCCGCCGACGATCGCGGGTCGGAACCGGGCCAGCCACCGGGCCTCGCGCAGGTAGATGCCGGGCATCCCGCCGGCCGCCTCCCAGCGCGCGATGTCGGCCGGGTCGCGCCGTGCCAGCAGCTGGTGCCAGCCGGTGTGGAACAGGACCGCGTCGCCGGGTTCGATGCGGTCGATGCCGCCGAACTCCATCGCGTCCTTGATGTCCTCGACGGTGATGCGGTAGTTCTCGCGCAGCAACGGCTTCCCGTTGCTCGCGGGCTCGGCCAGGTCCTCCACGCGGTCGCGGGCGAGCTTCACGCCGAGCACGTCGAGCAGCACGCCGCGCGTCACGACCGGTCCCACGTGCTCCGCGCCGAGCGCGGTCGTGCCGTGGGCGCGGGCGATGTCCGGGCCGCGCCGGCCGTTGTAGAAGAACTCCGCCGCGCCGACGTGGTTGAGGTTGTCGGTCTGGGAGCCGATCTGGTAGGTCGCCGCCAGCGGCTTGGGGTGCTTGGGCGAGAACTCCGCCTCGAACCGCTCCTCGTGGACGCTGATCCGGTTGGCGCCCAGCGGTTCCAGCGCGACCAGGATGCCGCCCTGCTCGAGGAACCCGGGCGGCGGCGGGTAGCCCCAGATGGTCAGCCGCTGCTCGTGGGTGCGGCGGGGGTCGGTGCGGAAGGCCGGGAAGCCGTTCCACATCAGCTCGCCGAGGTTGTAGGTCTTGACCGGCCGGCGCGGCTTGAGCACGGCCAGGGCGGCGGCGGTCTTGGCCGGGGTGACCTCGTTGAGCGCGCCGCGCTGGTCGTCCGGGCCGTAGCGGCTGGGCGCCCAGTCGGACAGGTTCGCCGGGTCGGCGTAGTCGAACGGGGTGTCGTCGAACCGGCCGGCGTCCGCGGGAGAGGCCGCGGCCGGGACCGGGACGGCGGTGGCCAGGCCGGCGGCGCCCGCCAGCTTCAGCAGGTCCCGGCGGGCGAGGTGGTGGCGCAGCAGGTCGGGGTTCACGCGGCGACTCCTTCGGCGGGCGACAACGCCTGAGCAGTACCGGCAACCCGCCGGCCGCGCAACGACCGTCACCTCAACGCGGTAACGGCGTGCTCCCCGAACAACGCGGTGACGGCGTGCTCCCCGAACAACGCGGTGACGGCGTGCTCCCGGAACGCCGCCGTCGCGCCGTGCGTGGGCCGGCGCGGCCACACCAGGCGGACGGTGACGGTGGTCGCGTCGGCGAGCGGCAGGTAGCGGATGTCCGGGTGCGGGTGGCTGTGCCGGGTCGCCTCCGTGGTCACCCCGACGGCCTCGCCCAGCGCGATCGTGGTCAGCCACTCGTCCACCCCGGGCACCTCGAACGTGTTCGGCCGCGAGTCCGGCGGCCATAGGTCGGCGCTCGTGGTCGCGGCGGTCGAGCACAAGGCCACCGGCTCGTCGGCGAGGTCGGCCAGGTGCAGGACGTCCTTGTCCGCCAACGGGTTCCCCTCCGACACGGCGGCGATCCGGTGCTCCGGGTACAGCACCCGCGACACCAGCGCCGGGTCGGACGGCGTCGTGCGCATGAACGCGATGTCGACTTCTCCCTTGCGCAACGCCGCTTCCGGGTCGTCGCACCGCCGCACCTGGACCGGCGTGTCGGGCCGCGCCTCCCGCCAGCCGCGCAGCAGCGGCAGCGTGTGCCGCCCCAGCCCCGCCCACCCGAAACCGACGCGCAGCGGGCGCGGTCCGGCGGCGGTCTCGGCGAGGGCGTCGTCGACCTGGGCGAGGATGCGGTGGGCGTGTTCCCACAGGCGACGACCGGCGTCGGTCAGGGCGAGGCTGCGGGTGGTGCGCTCGACCAGCCGCGTGCCCAGGCGTTGTTCGAGCTGGTCGAGCGTGCGGGACAGCGCGGGTTGGCTGACGTGCAGCACCGCGGCGGCGTCGGTGATCGTGCCCTCGTCCCCGATGGCGGCCAGCGCCCGCAGGTGCCGAAGCTCGACATTCATAACCAGGGAGCATAAGTGCCTTACAAGAAGCATTTCCCGCAACCGCCGCGCGCGGCCTAACGTTCCCGTTGTGAAGATCCTTCTCATCGGCGCGTCGGGCCTCATCGGCACCGCCGTCCACAAGACGTTCCTCGACCGCAGCCACGAGGTCCTGACCGTCGGCCGCACGTCCGGCGACCTGCGCTTCGACCTGACCGACCCGGCCCAGGTCGGCGCCCTGTACGCGGCGACCGGCCCGGTGGACGCGGTGGTGAGCGCGGCGGGCGACGTCCCCTTCAAGCCCCTGCCCGACCTGACCGCCGACGACTTCCGCGCCGGCTTCGCGGGCAAGGTGCTCAGCCAGGTCGAGCTGGTCCGCCAGGGCCTGGCGCACGTGGCGGAGCGCGGCTCGTTCACCCTGATCACCGGCGTGCTGGCGCGGGAGCCGATCGTGTCCGGCTCGGTGGCGTCGCTGGCGAACGGCGCGGTGGAGGCGTTCGTGCGGGCGGCGGCCATCGAGATCGCCCCGCAGCGGATCAACGCCGTGAGCCCGACCGTGGTCACCGAGGCGCTGGACGCGTACGGCGACTTCTTCCCCGGCATGCCCCCGGTCGACCTGGCCGAGGTCACCCAGGCCTACGTCCGGTCGGTGGAAGGGCCGTTGACCGGCCAGGTCTTCATCCCGTAGTTCGCAGCACCCGGTCGACCTGGTGGTCCAGCACGGCTTGCGCCGCTTCCGGCGTGCGGTGGCCCAGGGCGATGTCCACGCCGAGGCTCGTCGCCAGTGACCAGCAGATGTCGGCGTCCACGCGGTCGGTGTCGAGGGCGTTCCCGCGGGCGGCGGCGATCAGATCGGCGGTGAAGGTGATGAGGTTGTCGTCGCCGGGGGTCAGGACGCGGGCCATCGTCGGGTCGGCGATGGCCCGCCCCAGCACCGCCGCGCCGAAGCGGAGCAGGCGGACGCTTTCCTCGTCGCCCGTCACCAGCGCGCCCAGGCAACGCCGCAGCACTTCGCCGGCCGTGGCGCCGGTGGTCAGGGAGCGTTCGATGCGGGCGTTCAGGGCCAGGACGCACCGGTCGAGGGCGTCGCTAACCAGCACGTCCATCGACGGGTAGTAGTGCTGCATCTGCCCCGTCGCCCGCCACGGCCCCGACCTTCTCGCAGCGTCACACCGTCCAGCCCTTCGCGGACGGCCAGCGACCACACGGCCTGCTCTCGTGGCTGCCCGGCGGCTTCCCGGCGGCTCCGACGGTCTACCTGGCGAGCGTCCTCCCCGCGGCCGACGCAAGTGAGGTGTGTCCCGGATCCTGAGCCCTCCGGCGCGACGCAAGTGATCGACATCTGCCGTACGGGTGATCGACTTCGGCGATCTTGGCGATCGGGTGATGTGGCGGATGGCTCATCACGTAACGGCCACGGTGACTTGCCTCCGGCTTAGGCTAGCTTTACCTTTGCTGCGCTCTGGCCACCTGGGGGTGAGTCCGAGGAGGACGCGCAGTGATCCGTCGCGCACGCAATGCCGCCGTGGTGGTGGCCCTGCTGGTCGCACCCCTGGCCGGTTGTGGTTCGGAGGCCGCCGACGAGGATGCCCTCGTCATCTACTCCGGGCGGAACAAGGAGCTCGTCGGGGGTGTGCTCGACCAGCTCCAGCAGGCCACCGGCACCAAGGTCGAGGTCCGGTACGGCAGCAGTGGCGAGATGGCCGCCCAGCTGCTGGAGGAGGGCGAGCGCACCAAGGCCGACCTGTTCTTCTCGCAGGACGCCGGTGCGCTGGGCGCCGTCAGCGACAAGCTGGCCGAGCTGCCCGCCGACGTGCTCGACCTGGTCCCCGCCGGGTACCGGGCCGACGACAAGCGCTGGGTGGGCACCTCCGCGCGCGCCCGCGTCGTCGCCTACGACCCGCGGGTGGTCACGGAAGTGCCGAACAGCCTCGACGAGGTCGTGGACCCGAAGTACAAGGGCAAGGTCGGGTACGCACCGACCAACGCGTCCTGGCAGGCGTTCGTCACCTCCGTCCGCGTGCTCAAGGGCGAGGACTTCGCCAAGGACTGGCTGCGCAAGTTCGCCGCCAACGAGCCCAAGCGCTACGACAACAACATCGCCATCCTCAACGCGATCAACGACGGCCAGCTCCCCCTGGGCCTGATCAACCACTACTACTGGTACGCCAAGGTCGCCGAGAACGGCGCGGACGCGGTGAAGGTCAAGCTGCACCACGTGTCAGGCGGTGACCCGTTGGGCCTGGTCAACGTGGCGGGCGTGGGCGTGATCGCCGGTTCGGACAAGGCGGAGGCGGCGCAGAAAGCCGTGCGGTTCCTGCTGTCCGAGCAGGCGCAGAAGTACTTCGCCGACGAGACCGCCGAGTACCCGGCCGTGCCGAGCGTGAAGTCCGGCAAGCACCAGCTGCCGCCGCTGTCGGACCTGCACGGACCGGACATCGACCTGGCCAAGCTGTCCTCCCTCCAGCAGACCCTGGCACTGCTCCAGGAAGCGGGGCTGTCCTGAACGGCCCCCTGCGGGCCGCACCGACGAACACCGCATTCGCCCTGGTCGTCGCCGGGGCCGCCCTGACTCCCCTCGCCTACCTCGCCGTCCGCTCGTTCGACCACGGCGCGGGGGTGGTCTGGCGGGTGCTGTGGCGGACCCGCACGCTGGACCTCGCCGTGCGCAGCCTCGCCCTCGCGGGCGCGGTGACGGCGGCGTGCCTGGTGCTGGGGGTGCTGGGCGCGTGGCTGGTGGTGCGCAGCGACCTGCCGGGGCGCCGGGTGTTCGGCGTGCTGCTGGTGCTGCCGCTGGCCGTGCCCTCCTACGTCGCCGGGTTCACCTGGATCGCCTTCCTGCCCGGGTTGACCGGGTTCGCGGGGGCGTTCCTGGTGCTGACGCTGGTGTCCTACCCGTACGTGTTCCTGCCCGTGGCGGCGGCGTTGCGCACGGCCGACCCTGGCGTGGAGGAGGTCGCGCGGTCGTTGGGGCGTGGACGGTTCCGGACGTTCCTGTCGATCACGCTCAGGCAGGTCCGGCCCGCCGCCACCGCCGGTGGGCTGCTGGTGGCGTTGTACGTGCTCAGCGACTTCGGGGCGGTGTCGCTGATGCGGTACGAGGCCTTCACGCTCGGCATCTACACCAGCTACCGCGCCACGTTCGACCGCACACCGGCCGCCGTCCTGGGGTGCGTGCTGGTGGTGCTGGCCATCGCGTTGACCATCGGCGAGCGCCGGGCGCGTGGCGCGGTCGCCACCCGGGAACACCGTGGCGCGATCACGGTTCCGTTGGGGCGTCTGAAGGTTCCGGCCCTGCTGGGCACGGTCGGGCTGGTCGCGGTGTCGTTGGGGACGCCCGTGTTCAGCCTCGGCTGGTGGCTCGCGGCCGGTCGGTCCGCCTTCAGCGGTGACCTGGCCACCACGACCCTGAACACGATCTCGGTGTCCGCGCTGGGTGCCGCGCTCACGATCGTCCTGGCCCTGCCGGTGGGCGTGCTCGCCGCGCGGCACCGGGGTCCGCTGGTGCGCGGGGTGGAGTTGGCGAGCTTCGCCGGGCACGCGCTGCCCGGCATCACGGTCGGGTTGGCGCTGGTGTTCTTCGGCATCCGGTTCGCGCCCGGCCTCTACCAGACGACGCCGATGCTCGCGTTCGCCTACGCCGTGCTGTTCCTGCCGCTGGCGGTGGGCGCGGTGCGCACGGCCGTCGCCTACGCGCCGCCGGTGCTGGAGGACGTGGCGCGGTCGCTGGGCAAGGGGCGTGCGGAGACCCGGTTGCGGGTGACCGTGCCGCTGGCCGCGCCGGGCATCCTCGCCGGCGCCGCGCTGGTGTTCCTGACCTGTGCCAAGGAGTTGCCCGCCACGCTGCTGCTGCGGCCGACCGGCGTGGACACCCTGGCCACCGAGCTGTGGACCAAGACCGAGGTCGCCGCGTACGCCGCCGCCGCGCCCTACGCGGCCGTGCTGCTGGTGGTGGCGGCGATCCCGGCGGTGGTGCTGGACCGGTTCCTGCGTGGAGGTGACCGATGAGCGGGTTGCGGATCAGCGGGCTGGTCGCGGGGTACGGCCCGGAACCGGTGCTGCGCGGGGTGGACCTGGACGTGCCGGACGGTGGTCTGCTGGCCGTGCTCGGGCCGTCGGGCTGCGGCAAGACCACGCTGCTGCGGGTGCTGGCCGGGTTCCACCCGGTCCGCTCGGGCGCGATCTCCTTGGGGGACAAGGTACTCGCCGACGGTTCGGTGGACGTGCCGCCGGAACGCCGCGGCATCGGGATCGTGCCGCAGGAAGGCGCGTTGTTCCCGCACCTGACCGTCGCCGGCAACGTCGGCTTCGGGTTGCCGCGCGGGCGTCGGCGCGACCGGGTGGCCGAACTCCTCGACCTGGTGGGGCTTTCCGGGTTCGAGGACCGGCTGCCCGCGCAGCTGTCCGGCGGGCAGCGGCAGCGGGTCGCGTTGGCGCGCGCGTTGGCGCCCCGGCCCGGTGTGGTGTTGATGGACGAGCCGTTCTCGTCGCTGGACGCGGCGCTGCGCGACGAGCTGCGGGCCGACGTGCGGGCGGCGCTGCGGACGTTCGGGGCGACGGCGTTGCTGGTGACGCACGACCAGGAGGAGGCGCTGGGCGTGGCCGACCGGGTCGCCGTGCTGCGCGGCGGCGTGGTGGCGCAACTCGGTGCGCCGCACCAGGTCTACGCGTCGCCGGCCGACCTCGGGGTGGCGTTGTTCGTCGGCGAGGCGGTGACGTTCGCGGGCGAGGCGCGCGACGGCGTGGCCGAGACCCCCCTGGGCCGGCTCGCGGTGAAGGGCGACGGGCCGGGCACCGTGCTGGTGCGGCCCGAGCAGCTGCACCTGGGTGACGAGGGCGTACCCGCGACCGTGGCGGACGTGCTGTTCCACGGCCACGACGCCACCGTGCTGCTGCGCCTGGCGGACGGCACGGTCGTGCGGTCCCGCGTCCAGGGTCCGCTGCCGGTGCGGCCGGGCGACGACACGTCCGTGACCGTGGCCGGTTCGGCGCTGTTCTTCGCGGGCGGCGCGGCATGACCGCCACCGCCGACCTCGGATTCGCCGCGGGCCTGGCCGCGTACGGCTCCCGGATCGCCGAGGTGAGCAGCGGCACCACGTACGAAGAGCTGGACCGGCGAGTGGTCGCGATGGCGGACCGGCTCGGCACGACCCGCCGACTGGTCCTCCTCGCCACGCGCAACGACTTGGAGTCGCTGGTGGCGTACCTGGCGGCGCTGCGCGGCGGCCACCCGGTGCTGCTGTGCGCGCCCGGCCAGGTCGAGGCGTTGACGACGGCCTACGACCCGGACGTCGTGCTCGCCGACGACTTCGTCGAACGCCGGCCCGGCACCACGCACGACCTGCACCCGGACCTGGCGCTGCTGCTGTCCACCTCCGGCACCACGGGCTCGCCGAAGCTGGTGCGGCTGTCGGCGGACAACCTGCGCGCCAACGCCGAGGCCATCGCCGAGTACCTGGACATCCGGCCCGGCGACCGCGCGATCACGTCGTTGCCGATGCACTACTGTTACGGCTTGTCGGTGGTGAACAGCAACCTGCTGCGCGGCGCGGGACTCGTGCTCACCGACCGGTCCGTGGTCGACCGGGAGTTCTGGGACCTGGTGCGCGAGCACGGGGTGACCAGCCTGCACGGCGTGCCGCACACGTTCGACCTGTTGGACAGCACCGGTTTCGCCTCCCGGGACGTGCCGTCGCTGCGGTACGTCACCCAGGCCGGCGGCCGGCTCGCGCCCGACCGGGTGGCGGCGTACGCGGCGCTGGGCGAGTCGCGCGGCTGGCGGTTCTTCGTGATGTACGGGCAGACCGAGGCCACCGCGCGGATGGCCTACCTGCCACCGGAACTGGCGCGCACCCACCCGTCGGCGATCGGCGTGCCGGTGCCGGGCGGGTCGTTCGACGTGGTGGACGGCGAACTGGTGTACCGCGGGCCGAACGTGATGCTGGGGTACGCGTCCGGCCCTTCGGACTTGGCACTGGGGCGCACGACGTGGGAGCTGCGCACGGGCGACCTGGGGCGGCTGACCGAGGATGGCCTGTACGAGGTGGTGGGGCGGCGCAGCCGGTTCGTGAAGCCGTTCGGGCTGCGGGTGGACCTCGACCAGGTCGAACGGGTGCTCGCGGACGCGGGTCTGCCGGCGGTGTGCGCGGGGGACGACGACGTGCTGGTGGTCGCCGTGCACCGGGGCGTGCGGCGGGCGAAGGCTCTGGTGCGGGAGCGGTTCGGGCTGCCGGACGTCCGGGTCGTCCGGGTGGACGAGTTCCCCTTGCTGGACAACGGGAAGATCGACTACCGGGCGGTCGGGCGGCTCGGTGCGCCTGCCGCGGTCGGGTCGGTGCGGGAGTTGTACGCGTCGGTGCTCGGCGAGGAGGTCCGGGACGACTCGACGTTCGTGTCGCTGGGCGGTGATTCGCTGACCTACGTGCGCGTGTCGGTGGAGTTGGAGCGGCTGCTGGGCCGGCTGCCCGCGAACTGGCCCGAGGTGCCGGTGTCCGCGCTGGAACGGGGCCGGGTGGCGCCGCGCCGGGTGCCGGTGGTGGAGACGGACATCGTGCTGCGGGCGCTGGCGATCGTGCTGGTCGTCGGGTCGCACATCAAGGTGTTCGACGTGACCGGTGGCGCGCATCTGCTGCTGGTGGTCGCCGGGTGGAACTTCGCTCGTTTCCTGCTGCCGGGTTCTCCTCGGAGGATCCTGCGCAGTGCGGCGCTGGTCGCCGTGCCGACGTCGTTGTGGCTGGTGTACCGGGTGTTCACCACCGACGACGTGACTTGGGTGAACGTGGTGCTGGTCAACAACTTCGTGCGCACCGGGGCTGTCGGGTACTGGTTCGTCGAGGTGTTGGTGCATGTGTTGTTGGTGCTCGCGGTGGTGTTCGCGGTGCCTCGGGTGCGGGAGTGGGAGCGGGCGTCCGGGTTCGCGTTCGCCCTTGTCGCGTTGGCGGTGTTGTCCTTGCCGCGGTTGGTGTTCGGCGCGGACGCCTCGTTCGTCGAGCGGAACATGACGACCGTGGGCGCGGTGTGGTTCTTCGCCCTGGGGTGGCTGGCGTTCCGCGCCGACACCATTGTCCGGCGGTGTGTGGTGCTGGTGGTGGCGATGGCCCTGGTGCCGGGGTCGTTCGACGACCCAGCACGGGAAGGTGTCGTGCTGGTCGGGTTGGCGTTGCTGCTGGCCCTGCCCCGGGTTCCGCTGCCGAGGCCGGTGGTGGGGGTCGTGAGCCTGGTCGCGAGTGCGTCGCTGTACATCTACCTGACGCACTACGCGGTGTTCCCGCCGTTGCTGGAGTTCTTCCCGCCGGCGGTGGTGGTCGTGCTGAGCCTCGCGGTCGGGATCGCCGCGTGGCGGGTCACCCGGTTCGCGTCGCGGTGGTCTCGGTCAGGGTCCGCTGCCCGGTGACGTACTCGCTGTGGACGCCGAACGTCATCGGCGCGCCCACCGGGGTCGTGGTCCGCACGTAGCTGCGGCCTTGGTGGGTGGCGCCGAAGGTGATCGCGAACCGCTGGGTGACCGGGCGGTCCTGCGGCGGCACGGTGCTGGGCGGGAAGATCTCGTCGGAGGCCCAGGTGTAGCGGTCGCGGTAGGGGCGGGAGACCTTCTCGAACGTGTTCTCCAGGACGGTGCCCACGGCCGGGATGGTGATCAGCATCCCGCGCGTGCCGTCCGCGTACCGCGTGTTGTAGACGACGACCTCCGCGGTGCCCGCCGGGTAGAACTCCGCGCGGCCGGAGCCGACGCGGGAGCCTTCGGGACAGGCGTTGCGGTCGAGCTGCGCCCGGTCGCACGTCGGGAAGCCGGCGGCGTCGAAGCGGACGGAGTCGTCGAACAGGAACACGAACCGGCGGGGTGCGGCGGGCTTCTCCCCCGACTCGGTCCAGCGCCGGGCGTCGAGGCCGAGCAGCACGCCGTGCCCGCCGTCGGGGGTGACGGAGGCGGTGCCCTCTTCGAGGTTGACCGGGCCGGGGACATTGGGCTCGTGGGGCGCCTGCGGGCCGGTGGGCGCGGGGTCGGCGCAGGTGAGGGCGGTGACCAGTAACGATGTGACGAGTGCGTGCATGGCGAGCCTCCTGAGGTCTTTTCGAGACCTCTCGAATAAACGACTCGCGGAGTAGAGTTTTCGTGAAGCGTCGAAGAGACCTGAGAGGCTTCTCAGCATGCTGGGCCGTTGGACTCCCCTGTCCCACCCGGACATCACCGATGTCACGGTGGACGACGTGCTGCGCGCCCTGGCCGACCCGACCCGCCGCCGCATCCTCCGGATGCTGATCGACGAAGGCGACCGCGCGTGCGGCACCTTCGGCCTGTCCGTGGCTCCGTCGACCCTGAGCCACCACTTCCGCGCCCTGCGGGAGGCCGGGTTGATCCGTCAGTGGGACGAGGGGCGGAAGCGGATGAACACCCTTCGGTTGGACGAGCTGGACGCCCGCTTCCCCGGCTTGGTCAACACCGTCCTGGCGGCCGGCTGAGTCAGGCCACCGGGGCCGGACGAGGTGCGGCGGTCGAGGCTCGGACCACCACGTGCGGGAGCAGGTGGATGTGCAGCTCCGCACGGTCCGAACGGCCGCTGTGGAGTTTGCGCAGGAGGAATTCCACCGCCAGTCGGCCCACGTTCTCCCTTGGCGGGGCGACGGCGGTCAGGGGGATGTCGGCCAGGCCCGCGAACTCGTCGTCGTAGGCGATCACGGACAGGTCGTCGGGCACGACCAGGCCGCGTTGCCTGGCCCGTTGCAGGACCTGGATGGCGATGTTGTCCGGGTGGGCCAGGACCGCTGTCACGCCCGACTGCTCGAAGCCGTCCAGGATCTCGTCCAGGTGCTGCGTGATCTCCTCGTGCGTCCGGTTCTCGTGGCGGGGCATGGTGGTCGGCAGACCCATCGCCTCCGTCGCCGCGTCGTAGCCCCTGGTGATCCAGCCGCTGGTCGGTGACTGGCACGTCACCAGAGCGATGTTGGTGTGCCCCAGTTCGACCAGGTGCCGCACGGCCTGGATGGCGCCGTGCTGGTGGTCGCTGGACACGTACTCCACCGGGTGCAGGTGGGCGGTGGGCTCGTGGGAGCGTTCGACGAACAGGACCGGGATCGGGAGTTCGGCTATCCAGTCCAGGGCCGGGGCCAGGCGGGAGAACGGTTCGCTCGGGGTGAGCAGCAGGCCGTCGACCTTGGCCTCCAGCAACCGCTGCACGTGCGACCGGTCGTCGTCGAGGTTGTAGTCCGACACCGCCAGCACCAGCTTGATGTCCCGGGCCTGGGCCGCCCGCCGCGCGCCCTCCACGATCTCGCGGAAGTACTGGCTCGCGGCGGGGATCACCATGCCGATCGTCGGACGGCGGCCCGCGACCCTCGGCACGGACGGCGTGACGAGGGTGTCGCGGACCGCGCTGGGCAGCACCGCGCCGCCGTGCACCCGGCTGAGGTCGCCGCGCGCCTCCAGCTCCGCCAGGTCGCGGCGCACGGTGATGGCGGAGACCCCGAGCTGGGCGGCCAGGTCGGCGGCGCGGACGCTCCCGTCCCGGCGCACGGCCATGAGGATCGCGTGGTGCCTGCGGCTCGCGTCCAAGGCGCACCTCCGACTGGCTGATCGAACGACCAAACGATCGTCCCGGGATCATATCCGTAAAGCGTTCAGGTGGTGAGTACTTCCAGGAAAGGCCGGTTGACCGAGTTCTCGCGGCTGTTCAGCACCACCGCGAGCGCGGAACCGCTCAGCCCCAACGACACCGTGCGGTCCACTGCGAACCGGGAGCGCACGAACGCCGTGACGTCCAGCGGCACCCAGTCGGCGGTCGTGCTCACCCGGCCGGTCCTCAGCACGGACCCCAGCGCCGGTCGCGTGTCCCAGGTGACCGACTCCGACCACGCGGCCGTGACGCCACTGGCGGACAACGACGTGTGCGTGCCATCGGAGTCGGAGACCTTGCCGTGCACCCACAACACCGCACGCGTCGGCGCGGACGGCAGTGCGGACAGGTCGAACTTGAGGTACGACTCGCGCGCGTACCCGGCAGCGGCGGCCTTCACCACCAAGGTCGGGTCGGTGCCGTAACTGGTGCCCGAGTACGACCCGTCCCGGACGTAGGCGTCGGCGGCCGGGGGCACGGTGCGGTGAGTGCGGGGAGTCAGGGGTGAACCGGTACCGAGGGTGACGGTGTGGCTGCGGCCCAGTGAGCCGCCGACCTCGACCAGCAAGCGGGTGGTGCCGGAGGCGCCCAGCACGGTCACCGTCGAGTCGCCTTGCGCGGTGGTGAAACCGTTGTCCGCCAAGGTCACCAACACCGTGGTGGCCTTGCGGGTCGGGTCTGCGACGGTCACGGTGACCTGTCCGGCGCTGCGACGCACCAGGACCGAGCAGGGCGCGTCGACGGTGATGGGGCCGCACGTGCCGGCGGCGAAGAAGTTGGCCGCGTGCGTGTTCGGCGCGGAGATGCCCTGCACGGAGGCGGTGTTCGCCAGGATCGACACCGTGGGTGAGGCGGCGCGGGCGGCCGTGGTGGTGGCGGTCGCGCCCGGGAGCAGGATGTAGCTGTAGGTCGCGCCGGTCGGATCGGTGCCGTGGTCGAACCACAAGGTCAGGTAGCGGCGGGTGACGGGGTCCGTGGTACCGCCCCGGTTGATGTCGCGCCAGGCGCCGGTCCGCTCGGACCGGGCCGCGTCGACGGTCGCGCCACCGGGGAACACGTACCCGCCGAAACCGCCGATCGCCATCCACCCGGCCCCGGTGAACCGCTGCGACCAGCCGAGAGTGCTCGACTGCGCGGTGCCGTCCACAACGAGCGGGTGGGTGCCGGACGTGCCGAGGTTCCGGTTGTCGATCACGGAGTCCACGGCCGTGCCGTCGGTCGCGGTGATGCCCGCGCCCAGGCACACCACCTGGTCGTCCAGGCAGAACCACGACTTGCGGCCGGTCAGCGTGCTCTGCAAGCCCCGCACGTCCTGGCCCAGCGCCGCGTACGTCCCGTCGCTGGCCCCGCCGGCCCAGGTGTTGGTCGGCCGGGTGGCGTTCCAGTCACCGCCCGCCCCGGCGGCGAGGGCCTTCCGCGACACCGTGGTGCCGGGCAGCCGGTAGGGGTCGACCGTGGGCCAGAACGCGTCGGAGTACTGGCCGTTGCCGTAGATGTCGCCCCACCAGTACGTCATGCCGCTCCCGGTGTGCCAGCCGCGCAGGTTCTCGCCGTTGCCGACCTCGTAGAACGTGGTGCGCGCCGACGACATGCTGACCGAGAAGGTCCACTGTGGACGTCGGTGCACGGCCCGGTCCATCGCCGCGAACAGCTGGTGCCCCACCGGGTGCGCCAAGGCCGTCACCGAGGAGTCCACGACCGCCTTAGCCCGTGCCAGCTCCGGCACCGCGACCGTGGTGTCGGTGAAGTACGGGCTGTACTTGCCGCGCTCGATCCACCCCTTGACCAGCCCTCGCCACTGCGCCACCTCGGCCGCCGTCCCCAGGCCGGAGGACGCCATGACCAGGATGCTGCCCATGATCGCGTGACCCCGCGTGTGGTCGGTCTGGTCGCCCCGACTGATCGCGCGCCCGGACACGCCGTCCACGACCAGGCCGTTCATGATCCACGGCGTGAAGGTGGTGGTGACGGCGTCCAGCACGAGCTGCCGGTTCGGGTCCACGACCTCCCACGTCGAGCCGGACAGCAGCGTCAGCACCCGTCCGAGCCCGCCGAGCAGCACCGCACCGTAGCTGCCCGCGTACGGGACGTAGGTGTGCTGGACGAACGACCCGTCCGCGTACATGCCGTCGCCGGTCAGGACGTGCGGGAACACCGGGGACAGGGCGTCGCGCGCGGTGGTCAGCTTGGCACTGGACGCGCCGAGCACACCGCGCAGCGCCAGGACGTGGCACAGGTCGACCCGGTTCGCCCCGGTGCTGGTGCCGCTGTACTTGGCCACGAGCGAGCTGGGCACGTAGTGGTCCACGGCGGCGAGGTGGTCGGCGAGCAGGGGCGCGTCGACCAGCACGCAGATGTCCAGCAGCCGCTGAGGGGTGCCGATCTGCCAGTCCCACCAGTTGCCGTAGGTCGCCCGACCGGCGGTGTAGGCGTTGTCCCGCAACCACTTCAGGCCTGTGGTGATACCGGAGAGCATGGTGGAGGAGCCGGTGTGGCCGGTGCCGGGTTGCACATACGCCAGGGCCATCGTGCGCAGGCGGATGTGCGAGGTGGTCACGTTGGCCGACACCGAGCCGATCGGCAGGTCCGGCCACAGCGAGGACGTGCCGGGGCTCATCGCCGCCAGGTACTCCCCCGCCTGCTGCCCGGTCCGCAGCAGGGCCGCCTTGAAGGGTTCGGCCGCCGGGTCGTAGCCGACGCCGGTCAGCAGGTCGCGCCACCGGGCGCGCAGGGTCGAGTAGGCGTCCTCGGCGAAGGCCGGGGTTCCGGACAGGGACAGGGCCGTGACAGCGGTGCTCGCGAGCAGGAAGTGCCTGCGGGACAGGGTCATGCGTCACTCCTCACCACGGAGAGGTCGTCGAGGTCGACGGTGTGGGTGGTGCCGTCCCGCCACGTGATCCGCACGCCCCGGTCGAGGCGTTCGGCGGTGGCGGTCGGCGGGGTGGTCTCGGCGAGGGCGACCCGGCAGACGAACAGGTCGCCGGTGCCGTGCAGGGCGGGCACGACGGCGGGCCGGCCGAACGCGGTGCCCTCGGGCGCGTCCAGGGCTTGTGCGGAGCCGTAACCCAGCAGCCCGACCAACTCGCCCACCATCCCACCCGCGGTGACCCGCACGGAGAGCCCACGGACCGCCGCGGCAGAGGCGGCGGGGGCGGCGGGGGCGAGTGCCCAACCGGTGGCGCGGGCGGTCGTCCCAGGTGGGGTGCGGTGGATGCGGATCTCGCTCGCCCCGCGCACCACGCTGACGGCGTCCACCACGACCCCACCGGCGACGTGCCGGGACGCGGCCCAGTCCGGGCCGATGCCGGTCGGCTCCAGCGTCGGCCGCCCGCACCACTGCCCGTCGACCAGGACGGCGAAGGTGTTGTCGGCGGGTTCGGCGGTCGGGCCGGTCCGCGAGGAGTAGGCGATCCGGTCGTAGAGGGGGTCGCCGGGGTGGTCGGTGCTGCCGTGGTTGACCAGCCGCGCGGTGCCGTCGCCGGCGGCCCGGTGCAGCAGGAACCCGGGCTCGGGCAACGACACCACGTCATCGGCAGGAGTCAGCACCTCCACCTCTGTCCACACCGGGTGGGAGGCGGGCAGCACCAGCCCCAGGAACCCCTTGGCCGCCCAGAACGGCGACGCCGACCCGGAGTAGGCCTGCAAGGTGGGCTCGTGCGGCCCGTACCAACCGGCCGTCCACACCCCGTCCCGGATCGCGCCCCGGGACACGAAGTGCTCCAGCGTGGCCGACGCGATCCGCCGCGTCTCCCCAGGTGGAACGGGCGATACGCCCAGCAGCGCCCCCAGCCACAGCGGGGCCACCGACGCCACCCGGTAGGTCAGCGACCGTCCGAAGTGGATCATCCCGCCGGCGTGGTCGAAGAAGTGCACGTGGTCGCCCAGGAACGACACCAGCCGCGAGGCGTCGAACGCGTGCCCGAACAGGTACGACCGCAGGCCCAGGTAGAAGTGCATGGCCCAGCCGTTGTAGTAGTCGAACGACCGGTTAGGACCGTCCGAGTACCAGCCGCGCCCCACGTGGAAGGACTCCACCCGCGCCAGCCCGCGCTCCCGTACCTCGAACCCGGCGTCGCAACCCACGGACTCCAGGAAGTCCGCCACGAGCACGGAGAACAGCCACCAGTTGTTGTCCACCGGCTCGACCCGCACCCCGGCCGACAGCCAGTCCACGACCCGCTGCCGCACCGACTCCCCCAGCCGGTCCCACAGCCACGGCCGGGTCACCTGCAACCCGATGACCAGCGACGCCGCCTCCACCAGCGGCTGACCCCGGTCGACGATGAGCGGCCACGGCTCGCGGGACGTGCCGGCGTCGAAGCCCTCCGCATAAGAGGTGAGCCACCCGCGCGGGTCCTCGCCGAGAGAACCGGCCAGCCGGAACGCCGCCAGCAGGAAGCTGCGCGCGAACCCCTCCAGCCCGTCGCTCGCCGGCCCCGACCAGCTCGTGCGCCCCGGCGGGCGCAGGAACGCGCCACCGGGCGAGCGGTGCGCCAGGATGCCGTCCACGAGGTGGTCGGCGACCGCCTCCCAGTGCGCCCGGCCCCACCCGGTGTGCGGGCTGAGCGGGCGATCCGGCTCCGGCAGCGTCAGTGCTGGGTGCATTCGCGGGAACGTAGGCGGCGTCACACCGGGTCGACAAGTCCGATCGGCCAACTCGGTCAGATCCGAACACCGATCCGCCGCCACCATCGTGTGGTGATCACTCACAACAGCGTGAACTGCTGAAACCGTCCGTGACGATCGCTTGTGTTCGCTTGATCGGTCTCACCTTGACTTGCCGTGTTAACGGCACGAAAACTTGCCGCCACTGCGAGACGAACCCCCTGGAGCGTGACATGCGGCACAAGATTCGAACCAGACTGGGCGCGATCGGGGCACTGGCCGCCCTGGGTCTGGTGGCGGCCTGCGGAGGCGGTGGCGCGTCGGGGGGCGCCACCGGGAGCAGCGGTCCGACCGAGATCACCTTTTGGACGTGGACCAAGGGTTCCGCCGAGGTGGTCGACGCGTTCAACGCGCTGCACACCGACGTGACCGTCAAGTTCGAGCAGATCCCGTCGGGCGCGGCGGGCGGCTACACCAAGATGACCAACGCCATCAAGGCGGGCAACGCGCCGGACGTGCTCAACATCGAGTACCCGGTGCTGCCGGACTACGTCAGCCAGGGCAGCCTGGCCGACCTCACGCCGCACGTGGGCGAGCTGAAGTCGAAGTTCCCCGACCAGATCCGCGCCCTGACCGAGCTGGGCGGCAAGACGTGGGCGGTGCCGCTGGACGCCTCCCCGATGGTCCTGTACTACCGCAAGGACTTCTTCGACGCCAACGGCATCACCCCGCCGAAGACCTGGGACGACTACAAGGCGGCGGCGGCGAAGGTCAAGCAGGCCGACCCGAAGGCGCGCATCGGCACGTTCTTCCCCGACGACCCCGGCCACTTCGCGTCGCTGGCCTGGCAGGCGGGCGGCAAGTGGTTCGGCACCTCCGGCGACTCGTGGAACGTCTCCATCGACGACCCGAAGTCCAAGGAGGTCGCCGACTACTGGCAGGGCCTGGTCTCCGACGACCTGGTGCGCGTGCAGTCCGCGTTCTCGCAGGAGTGGAACGCCAGCGTCAAGGCCGGTGAGACGGTCGCCTACGTCGGCGCGTCGTGGGGCGCGGGCAGCGCGCTGCGGGCCAACCAGCCCGACCAGGCCGGCAAGTGGGCCGTGGCGCCCATTCCGAACTGGGGCACGCCTGCCAGCGGCATGTACGGCGGCAGCACGTTCGCGGTGACCAAGGACAGCAAGAAGGTCGAAGCCGCGGTGAAGTTCATCAGCTGGATGACCACCAACGAGCAGGCCATCACCACCCGCATCGGCATCGCCAAGTCGACCATGTACCCGGCGGCGGCCGACATGGTGCCGGTGGCGGCGAAGAGCTTCGACAACAGCTTCTTCGGCGGCCAGGACGCCTACAGCGTCTACAAGGACGCGGCGGGCACGATCAAGAACGGCTGGACGTGGGGTCCGAGCATGTTCGCCACCAACTCCACGCTCAAGGACAGCTTCGGCACCGTCACCAGCGGCGGCACGCTGACCGACGCCCTGGGCAAGGCGCAGAAGTCCACTGTGGACGAGTTGAAGAAGCGCGGCCTGAACGTCTCCTGACCACCGCGGCGCCCCGGCTTCCCCGGGAGCCGGGGCGCGCACTTCCCAGAGCGAGTAGGCGATGTCCGTCCAGAAGTCCCACCGCGGCGCCGCGACGCTGCTGATGGCCCCGTTCTTCGCCCTGTTCCTGGGCACCCTGGTGGTGCCGATCGGGTACGCGGCCTACCTCAGCCTGTTCACCGAGCGCTCCTCCGGCCTGGGGTTCGGCGGCACCGAGACGCTGTTCACCGGGCTGGGCAACTACCTGCACGCGCTGGGCGACCCGGCGTTCCGCGCCGGGTTCGGCGTGATCGCCGGGTACGTCCTGGGCTACATCCCGGTGATGGTCGGCGGCGCGCTGGTGCTGGCGCTGCTGCTGGACTCGACCCTGGCCCGCGCCAAGCGGTTCTTCCAGCTCACGCTGTACCTGCCGCACGCGGTGCCGGGCATCATCGCCGCCATCATCTGGCTCTACCTCTACACCCCCGGCCTGTCCCCCGTCGTCGCCGCGATGAGGGAAGGCGGGCTGACCTGGAACTTCCTGTCCAGCGACCACGCCCTGAGTTCCGTCATCAACATCTCGCTGTGGGAGTGGGTCGGCTACAACGTGGTCATCTTCTACGCCGCCCTGCAAGCGATCCCGCGCGAGGTCGTCGAGGCCGCCTCGGTCGACGGCGCGGGCGAGCTGCGCACGGCGTTGAGCATCAAGCTGCCGATGATCCAGGCCGCGGTCGTGATGACCGTGCTGTTCACCGTCATCGGGGCGCTCCAGCTGTTCACCGAGCCGATGATCCTCAACGGCGCCAACCCCGCGGTCAACACCACTTGGACTCCCAACATGTACGCCTACGACGCCGCCTTCCGGCGCGGTGACTACGGGGTGGCCGCCGCCGCCTCGATCCTGCTGGCCCTGGTGGCGGCGCTGCTGTCGTTCGTCGTGACACGCATCGGCAACCGCAAGGGGGCGGCGTGACCGCGACCATGACCAAGCCTCCCGTGACCCCTGTCCCCGTGGCGTCCCGTGCGCCGCGCCGCAAGCCCCCGTGGGCGTCCAAGATCGCGGTCAACACCGCGTTGCTGCTGGCCACCGCGTACACCGTGCTGCCGCTGACGTGGCTGCTGGTGGCCTCGACCAAGAGCCTGGGCGACCTGTCCGGCAACGCCTTCACGGTCACCGAGTTCCACTTCTTCGAGAACCTGGGCGACCTGGCCTCCGCCGACGGCGGTGTGTACGTGCGCTGGTACCTCAACAGCCTGCTCTACGCGGTCGGCGGCGCGGGTCTGGGCGCGTTCTGCTCGGTGGCGTGCGGGTACGCGTTCGACAAGTTCTCCTTCAAGGGCAAGGAGAAGCTGTTCGGCGTGGTGCTGCTGGGCGTGCTGGTGCCCACGACGGCGCTGGCGCTGCCGCTGTACCTGCTGGCCTCCGAACTGGGCGTGGTGAACACGTTCTGGGCGGTGTTCGTGCCGGTGCTGGTCAACCCGTTCGGTGTGTACCTGGCGCGGATCTTCAGCGCGAGCTACGTGCCCGGCGAGGTGCTGGAGGCCGCGCGGGTCGACGGCGCGGGCGAGCTGACCACGTTCTGGTCCATCTCGCTGAAGATGCTGATGCCCGGCTTCGTGACGATCTTCCTGTTCCAGTTCACCGGGATCTGGAACAACTTCTTCCTGCCCCTGGTGATGCTGTCCGACCGCGAGCTGTACCCGCTGAGCCTCGGCCTGTACTCGTGGCACACCGTCGTGTCCGCTGAACCGGAGTACTACCCGCTGACCATCACCGGCGCGCTGCTGGCCGTCGTGCCCGTAGTGATCGCCTTCCTGTCCCTGCAACGCCACTGGAAAGCCGGGATGACCTCCGGCGCCGTGAAGTAGGAGAGCACGTGACACACGTTCGTCCCCGGACGCTGGTGGCCATGCACCGCCACGTGGCGCGGTGGCTGCTGGACGAGGACGCCCGCGCGCGCCTGGTCTCCGTCGCCGACACCGACCCGGACCTGGTGGTCGAGGACTTCACCACCGCGCGGGCGGCGCTGGCGGAGGTCGAGGTCCTGTTCACCGGCTGGGGCTGCCCGCCGATCGACGAGCAGGTGCTGCGCGACGCGCCTCTGCTCAAGGCCGTCGTGCACGCGGCGGGCTCGGTGAAGCACCACGTCACCGACGCGTGCTGGCGGGCCGGCATCGCGGTGTCCTCGGCGGCGGCGGCCAACGCGCTGCCGGTCGCCGAGTACACCCTGGCCGCGATCCTGATGAGCAACAAGCGGGTGCCGGCGATCGCGGCGCGCTACCGGGAGGCGCGCGGGCCGCAGGACTGGCAGGCGCAGTTCCCGTGGCTGGGCAACTACCGGCGCCGGGTGGGCGTGGTCGGCGCGTCCAAGATCGGTCGCCGGGTGGTGGAGCTGCTGCGGCCGTTCGACCTGGACGTGGTGGTGGCCGACCCGTACCTGACCGCGGCCGAGGCGGCGTCCCTGGGAGTGGCGCTGGTCGGCCTGGACGACCTGGTCCGCACGTCGCACGTGGTGAGCCTGCACGCGCCCGAGCTGCCGGAGACCCGGCACCTGATGGACGCCCGGCGACTGGCCCTGATGCCGACCGGCGCGACCCTGATCAACACCTCGCGCGGGTCCCTGGTGGACACCGCCGCGCTGGTGCGGGAGTTGTTCTCGGAGCGCCTGCACGCCGTGCTGGACGTCACCGACCCGGACGTGCTGCCCGCCGACTCACCCCTGTTCACCGCGCCGAACCTGGTGCTGACCCCGCACATCGCCGGCTCGCTGGGCAACGAGCTGAGCCGGATGACCCACCAGGCCCTCGACGAGCTGGACCGGCTCGGCCGCGGCCTGCCCCTGTCCCACCGGGTCCTCCCGGAGGTGCTCGACCGCTCCGCCTGACCGCCGTTCCGCATGACAGGAGACCACCGTGAGTTCTCGTCTGCGCCGCGCCCTGCAAGCCGGTCTGACCTCGATAGTCGTGGCGGGAGCGGCGGTCGCCGTCGCCCCCGCCGCGTCGGCCGCCACCGCGTACTACGTCGACTGCTCGTTCACCGGCTCGCCCCTGGGCACGCAGACCGCGCCGTTCAACGCGCTGTCACAGGTGAACGCGCGGACGTTCGGTGCGGGCGACTCGGTGTTGTTCAAGCGGGGGACGATGTGCACGGGGCAGTTCGTGGCCTCGGGTTCCGGTGCGGCGGGTTCACCGATCACGCTGGGCGCGTACGGCACCGGGACCCGGCCGGTGCTCAACGGTCAGGCCGCGGTCGGGGAGACCGTGCTGCTCAAGGATGTCAGCCACTGGACGGTCCGGGACATCCGGGTCACCAACCCCGGTACCACCGGTGAGCGCGCGGGCGTGCGGGTGCGCAACACTTCCGCCACGGCCAAGGCGGGCATCACGCTGACCGGCCTGGAAGTCGACAACGTGGCCGGGTGGAGCAACAAGACCGGCACGAACGCGGCGTGGTTCAAGGGTTCGGCGGGCATCTCGGTGCTCAGCGACACCACGGCGGGCGCGATCGCCGGCCTGCACATCACCGACAACCACGTCCACGACACCGGCGGTGGCGGTATCAAGATCACCATCAAGCCCGCCCAGTACCACACCGGCGTCCACATCGCGCGCAACCAGATCGTCAGCGTCGGCGGCGACGGGATCGTGGTGCACGGCTCCGACTCGCCGCTGATCGAGCACAACCGGGCGGACAACCTGGGCGGCGGGGCGTACCCGTTCCTGGGCGGGAACTTCGCGGGCATGTGGCCGATCAACTCGAAGGACCCGGTGTTCCAGTTCAACGAGGTGACCCGGAGCTACCCGTCGAGCTACGACTCGACGGCGTGGGACTGCGATGGCGCGATCGTCGGGACGTGTACGTATCAGTACAACTTCTCCAGCAACAACGCGGGCGGCTTCTTCCTGGGTTGCCAGCACTGCACGGAGTACCCGAACTACAAGGCCAAGCAGATCATCCGGTACAACGTGTCACAGGACGACTGCCGGATCGCCGCCGATGGCGACAAGTACTCGCACTCGGTGTACTACAACAACACGTTCTACTGCATGGCGCGGCCGTTCGACGTCAAAGTTCCTGTTGGTGTGGCTGCGACTTCGTTGTTCGCCAACAACATCTTCGTCTCGCAGCACGGCTCGCTGCCGGTCGGGACGGGTGTTTCCTACCGGTCGAACGTGTACTGGGGCGGTTTCACCGCGCCTTCGGGTGACCCGGGCGCCGTCACGTCCGACCCGAAGCTGAACTACGCGGGCGGCAGCGGGTCGGGTTTCAACAGCGTGAACGGCTACCAGTTGAGCACCGGGTCCCCTGCCCTCGGTGCCGGCGTGGTTGCTGCTGACGCCGGTACTCGTGACTACTTCGGGGCGGCCGTTCCGCGTGCGGACGGCAAGGTGAACATCGGCGCGGACAACTCGACCGGGGTCGCGGCGAAGGTGTACGGGTCGCTGCGGGAGGCGTTCAACAACGTCGGCATCAGCAATGACCTGAACCCGAAGGCCGGTGGGATCTCCAAGAGTGGGCGGAGCTTCTCCGGTCAGGCGTTGGAGGCGGCGGGGATCAGGTACCCGAGCGCGGTGGTCGGCGGGGTGACGTTCGACTGGCCGCAGCGGTACTACGGCTTCCCGGACAACGTGAAGGCCGCCGGGCAGAAGATCACCGTGTCGGGCTCGGGCACCAAGCTGGCTTTCCTGGGCGCGGCAACCTTCGGCACCCAAACCGGCACCGGCACAGTCACCTACACCGACGGCTCTTCGACCGCTTTCACCTTGTCGTTCGGCGACTTCTGGGCTTCGACGCCGATCGCGGGCAACACCCAGGCCGCCTTCATGCCGTACCACAACAAGCCCCCAACAACCTACAACCTCGCCTCCACCGGCCGCGACGAGCAGGACGTCCGCCTGTGGTCCACATCCGTCCCGCTCGACCCGACCAAGACCGTGGCCTCGGTAACCCTGCCCAACGTGGGCGGCCCCTTGGCCACGGCCGGCATCCACGTGTTCGCGATGGCGGTCAGCTGATAAACGACCCGCCGTCGGGGCTCAGGGTCTGGCCGGTCAGGTAAGACCCGTCCGGCCCGACCAGGAACGCCACCGTCGAGGCGATCTCGGCCGGCAGCCCGAAGCGCCCCAAGCCGATCTGCCGCTCCAGCTCGCGTCGCAATACTGGCGGGATGACATCCCCCAGAGGAGTCTCGACGTAGCCCGGAGCCACGCAGTTGACCCGGATACCGAGGGGCGCGACATCGCGGGCCACCGCCTTGGTCAAGCCCTCGATGCCGCCCTTCGCGGCGGAGTAGTGCGGCAGGTGGGCACAGCCCGCCAGCCCGCACACCGAAGAGATGTTGACGATGGACGCGCCGCGCTGCATGTACCGCAGCGCGGCGCGCGTGCAATAAAAAGTCCCGTCCAGGTGCACGCCCAACATCCGGTGCCACGCCTCGTCGCTGATGTTCACGGTCGCGTCCAGCACGGTCGTGACGTTGCCGGCGGCAGCCTCCTCCACCTGCGTGGTCAGCCGTGCGAAGGCCTCGTCCGCCTCCTCGCCGCCCCGGATGCCCGCATTGTTGACCAGGATGTCCAACCGCCCATAAGTGTCCACGACGCTGCGCACGGCCTCGTTCACCTGATCCGAGTCGGCGACGTCGGCGACCACCGCCATGCCCTGCGTCAACAACCCGGCGGTGATCTCCGCCCCGGTGGAGTCGACGTCCAGCACCGCGACCCGCGCGCCCTCCGCGTCCAGGCGGCGTGCGACCGCCTCGCCGATGCCCGACCCCGCGCCGGTCACCAGCGCGACCATGCCCTTGATGTTGCCCATGTCCGCAGACGGTAGGCGGCCCGCACCGGCGCCCTGTGGCCCCGGACACAGTCGGTGCACCGGCAGTCAACCGGTGTTCGCCTCCGGGCAAACGGTCCGCCCCGCCCGGAAAGCACGCTGGGGGCCGTGGTCGGGCGGACGGAGGCGGGCATGGCCGAGGGCGATCGACGGGTGACCCGGGTGCTGCGGGCGGAGTCGAGCAGTGTGCTCGTGGCGACGATCGTGCTGGTGCTGCTGATCGGCGTGTTGCGGCCCGCGTTCCTGACCGTCGGGCAGCTCAGGGACGTGCTGAACGGCTCGGTGTACGTGGCGTTGCTCGCGGCCGGGATGGCGTTCCTGCTGGCGATGCGCGAGATCGACCTGTCCGTGGGCGCGATGTTCGGGCTGTCGCTGATCACCACCGCCCTGCTCATGCGCGACGGCTTCGACCCGTGGCTGTCGTGCCTGGCCGGGATCGTCCTCGGTGCGCTGCTGGGGCTGGCGAACGCGTTGGTGGTGCGGCACGTCGCGATCCCGGCGTTCGTCGCCACGCTGGCCACCATGCAGCTGTACCGGGGGTTGGCGGTGGCGTTGGGCGACGGGCAGCAGGTGACCGGGTTGCCGTTGGAGCACTCGTTCTTCGCGGTGCTGGGCGGGGACTTCCTTGGTCTCCCGGTCAGCGTGTGGATCCTGGTCGCGGTCACGGCCGGGTTGACGGTGGTGCTGCGGTGGACGCCGTTCGGGTACCGGGTGCGGTCGATCGGGTCGAACCCGGACGCCGCCGCGTTCTCCGGCATCTCCATCCCCCGCACCCGCCTGCACGTGCTGGTGCTGGTCGGCGCGGTCGCGGGGCTGGCGGGTGTGTTGGGGCTGGCGTTCTTCACCTCCGGCGACCCGAACATCGGCACCGGGTTCGAGTTGCAGGCCATCGCGGCGGCGGTGATCGGCGGCACCCCGTTGCGGGGCGGGGTGGCCACCGTGGTGGGCGCGGTGTTCGGCGCGGTCCTGCTGGGTGTGGTGTCCAGCGGGCTCGTGTACTTCAGCATCCCCGCGAACTGGAGTTCCTTCGCCACCGGACTGGTCGTCCTGCTGGCGGTCGGGGTGGACAGCGCGCTGCGCCGCAGGCAGCGGGCGCGCGAATCGGTGCTCGGGCTGTGATGAGGAGATGAGGTCGAACATGCGTGCCCCTCGGTACGTCGCGGCGCTGGCCGCGGCCGGTCTGCTGGCCGGCTGCGGCGCGGCGTCGTCGCCCAACGCGCCGCTGAAGATGGCGTTCGTGTACGCCACCTCGACGCAGAACCCGTTCCAGGAGATGGCGTTCGGCGCGAAGGCCGCAGCGGCCGACGCCGGCGGCGTCGACCTGGCGCTCAGCGCACCATCCGGTGTGGACGGTCCGCAGGAGGTGTCGCTGTTCCAGTCGGCGATCCGCAACTCCAAGGACGGCGTCGCCCTGGAGACCCTGACACCCGACCTGTTCGTGCGGCCGTTGAACCAGGCGGCGGACCTGGGCGTGCCCGTGGTCGCGGTGGACACCGTGCCGCCCGCCGGCACCAAGGTCGAGCTGTACATCGGCAACAGCAACACCGAGCTGGGCCGGGCGCTCGGCGAGGAGTTCGTCAAGCAGGTGCCGGAGAACGCGACCGGCGAGGTGGTGCTGGGCAACGCGATCCCCGGCCTGACCCTCCTCCAGCAGCGGTTGGACGGCATGAAGTCCGTCATCACCGCCAAGCGACCGGGACTGAAGGTGCTCGGCCCCTTCGACTCCGGCTCCGAGCCCACCTCGAACTTCACCAAGTGGAACGACCTGGTCAAGGCGCACCCGGACGCGATCGCCTACCTCGGCGTCGGCGCGCAGGACGCGGTGTCGCTGGCGTTGATCCAGAAGAACACCGGCCGCAAGTTCCTGGCCGGCTCGTGCGACCCGGACGCCGCCGCGCTGCAAGCGGTCAAGGACGGGTACGTGTTCGCGCTCGCCTCGCCGGAGCACTGGCTCAAGGGCTACATGGCACTGCGCCTGCTCGCCGACCACAAGCGCGGCAAGCCGCTGCCCAAGGGCTGGTGGAACACCGGTTCGCTGGTGGTCAACCCGGCCAACATCGACCAGATCATGGCGCGGCAGAGAGACGAGGACAGCCGCAAGGCCGCGTTCAAGGCCGAGACCGACAAGCAGCTCGCCGCCCCGGACACCTACCTGCGACCGCTCGCGGAGGCCAACTGATGCACGCGCTGACCGCCCGGGGGATCACCAAGTCCTACGGCGGCGTCACGGCGCTGGCCGGCGCGGACCTGACCCTGCGCCCCGGCTCGGTGCACGCCCTGCTGGGCGAGAACGGCGCGGGCAAGTCCACGCTGATCAAGGTGATCACCGGGGCGGTCGCGCCGGACACCGGCAGCCTGCGGCTGGCGGACACCGAGGTGGCCTTCGCCGGCACCGCCCACGCCGCCGCGCACGGGGTGGCGGTGGTGTCGCAGGAGCTGAACCTGTTCCCGGACCTGGACGTCCTGGCGAACCTGTTCCCGATGCGCGAGCCCACCCGCGGTGGCCTGCTGGACCGGCGGACGATGCTCGCGCGGGCCGTCCCCGTGCTGGAGCGACTGGGCCTGGACGTCGACCCGCGCGCCCGGCTGGGTTCGTTGTCGTTGGCGCAGCGGCAGTTGGTGGAGATCGCCAAGGCGCTGGTCGTCGAGCCCAAGGTGCTGATCCTGGACGAGCCGACGTCCGCGCTGGACAACGACAGCTCCGAACGCCTGCTGGGCATCCTGCGGGTGCTGCGTGACCAGCAGGTGGCCGTGGTGTTCGTCTCGCACATCCTGGAGGAGGTGATGAACCTGTGCGACGAGGTCACCGTCCTTCGCGAGGGCCGAACCGTGCTGGACGCCCAGCCACGGTCCTCTTTGGACATCGGTGACATCGTGCACGCCATGCTGGGTCAGGACCTGCCCACGGTGTCCCGCGGCGCCACCCGCCGGATCGGGCCACGGCTGGAGCTGCGCGGGGTGAGCGTGCCGGACCGGCTGTCGGACGTGTCGCTGACCTGCTCCGGTGGCGAGATCGTCGGCTTGGCCGGCCTGGCGGGCTCCGGGCACACCGCCGTGCTGGAGGTGGTCGCCGGCCTGCGCCGCCCGGTGTCCGGCTCGGTCGAGCTGCCCGGTGGCGGCACACCGTCGTCGTTCCGCTCGGCGATCGCGTCCGGGGTGGCCCTGGTGTCCGGCGACCGACGCCGGGTCGGCCTCATGCTGGACAAACCGGTGTGGGAGAACATCGCCCAGGTCCGTCCGGTCGCTCTGGCGGGCCTGGGCTTGTTGCGCACCACCGCGTTGCGAGCGGCGGCTACCGCGCTGGCCGAGCGGGTCCGCGTGCGCCCTCTCGACGTGAACCTGCGAGCCGGCCTGCTGTCGGGCGGGAACCAGCAGAAGGTCGTGCTGGCGAAGTGGCTGGCCGCCGACCCGTCCGTGCTGCTGCTGGACGACCCGACCCGAGGCGTGGACCTGGGTGCCCGCGCCGAGGTCCACGCCTTGCTCCGAGCCGTCGCCGACACCGGCAAGGTCGTCGTGCTGTGCTCGACGGACCTGGACGAACTGGTGGCCGCGTGCGACCGGGTCCTGGTGTTCCACAAGGGGAAGGTGTGCGCGGAGCTGACCGACTTCGACCAACACACCATCCTGCGAACCATGAACACCGGGCGGTGAACTGCGGGCTCGATCAGTCCGTACGTGGCTCGGTCCACGCGACCTGCACGCGCCGCTTGCCGTGCTTGCGGGTGAACAACGTGCCCCGGCCCGGCGGCTCCGGCGACGCTCGGACGTCGCCGACGAGAATGCCCTCCTCCTTCGAGCCCGACCCGATCAGGGTCGGCGACGAGACCTCCCTGAGGCTGCTCAGGATCGGGTCGTACATCGCGCGCGCCGCGCCACCCGCGCGGCGGGCCACGACGATGTGCAGACCCACGTCCTTGGCCTGCGGGATGAACTCCGCCAACGGCTGCAACGGGTTCTGCCCGCCCTGCCGTGCGACCAGGTCGTAGTCGTCGACCACCACGAACAGCTCCGGACCCTTCCACCAGGAGCGGTTCTTCAACTGCTCCTGCGTCACGTCCGCACCGGGCAGGCGACCAGCCATCGACCCGCGCACGTCCTTGATCATCTCCGTCAGCGCGGCCGACGACACGGCGTAGGTCAGGAGGTGGTCGGTGTCGATCAACCCGAGCATGGTGCGGCGGTAGTCGACCAGCATGATCAGCGCGTCTTCCGGGGTGTAGCTGCTCATGATGCCGCGCACGATCGTCCGCAGCATGTTCGTCTTGCCCGCCTCACCGTCGGCCAGCGCCATGAAGTGCGGGTCGGCGTCGAAATCCAGGAACACCGGGCTCAGGTCCGCCTCCTGCACTCCGATGGGCACCCTCCGGCCGACGCGCGCCCCCACCTGCGCCTCCAGGTCCTGGTACGGCAGCAGGTCGGGCAGCAGGCGGACGGCGGGCGCGCGCGGACCGCTCCACGCCCCGCTGATCCGGGTGACCGCGTCCTGCACACCGGCGGCGAGGTCGTCGACGGCCGACGAGCCGTCGATGCGCGGCAGCGCGGCCAGGAAGTGCAGCTTCCGCGGCGACAGACCGCGACCCGGACGACCGGCGGGCACGGTGGCCGCGACCCTCCGGTGCACCTCGGACTCGCTCGGGTCACCCAGCCGCAGCTCGAACCGCGTGACCAGGAGGTCCTTCATCGCGGGCCGGATCTCCGCCCAGCGGTTCGCCGCCACCACCACGTGCACACCGAACGACAAGCCCTGCGCGGCCAGCGCCTGGACCTGCGGCTCCAGTGCCTCGAACTCCTGCCGGAAGTTCATCCACCCGTCGATCACCAGGAACACGTCGCCGAACGGGTGCCCGGCGAGGTCGCCGCGTGCCCGGCGCTCGCGGAACACCGAGATCCCTTCGACGCCCTCCTCGCGGAACAACGCCTCGCGCTCGGACACCAGGGTGGTCAGCTCGGCGACCATCCGCCGCACCACGTCGGACTCCAGCCGGCTCGCGACCCGGCCGACGTGCGGCAGCGCCGCGAGCGGGCCCAGCGTGCCGCCGCCGAGGTCCACGCAGTAGAACTGGACCTCGCGGGGCGTGTGGGTCAGCGCGGTGGCCGTGATCAAGCTGCGCAGCAGGGTCGACTTGCCCGATTGCGGGCCGCCCACCACGACGCCGTGGCCCGCGCCGCCCGAGAAGTCCGCCCACAGCAGGTCGCGGCGCTGGAGGAAGGGCTCGTCCACGACGCCCACGGGCACCCGGAGCCGGCCGTTGGCGACGAACCCAGGCGCCGCCAGGCCCCGGTCCGGGGTGATCCGCAACGGCGGCAGGAGCGCGTCCACCGGCGTCGGGTCGCCCAGCGACGGCAGCCACAGCTGGTGCGCGGGCGGACCCTGACCGGCCACCCGGTCCACCACGACGTCCAGCAGCGACCTGTCGTCCCCGTCGTGCGGGCCGGACACGTAGGCGGCGTCGAACGCGACCAGGCGCGAGTCCTGGAGCCGCAGCAGACCCGATCCCGGCACGGGCGGCAGCTCGTAGGCGTCCGGCACGCCGATCACGGCCCGGGACTCCGCCGCGGAGAACGTCTTCAACGCGATCCGGTAGCTCAGGAACGTGTCCAGCCCGCGCAGCCTGCCCTCCTCCAGCCGCTGCGAGGACAGCAGCAGGTGCACGCCGAGGCTGCGCCCGAGCCGTCCGGCCGTGAGGAACACGTCGATGAACTCCGGCCGCGCGGTCAGCAGCTCGGAGAACTCGTCCACGCACACCACCAGCGCCGGCAGCGGCGGCAGGTCGGCGCCGGCCTCGCGCGCCCGCTGGTGGTCCCACACGTTCTTGTGGCCGGACTTCGCCAGCACCTCCTGCCGGCGCGCGAGTTCGCCGGCGAGCGCCTCCCGCATCCGGTCGACCATGTTCAGGTCGCTCTCGAGGTTGGTGATCACCGCGGCGACGTGCGGCGCCCGCTCGAACCCCTTGAAGGTGGCGCCGCCCTTGAAGTCCACCAGCAGCACGTTGAGCACCTCCGGCGAGTGGCTCGCCAGCAGGCCCAGCACCAGGGTGCGCAGCAGTTCGGACTTGCCGGAGCCGGTCGCGCCGACCAGCAGGCCGTGCGGCCCGTCGCCGCCCAGCGCGGCCTCCTTGAAGTCCAGCGCCACCGGCTCGCCCCGCGGCCCGACGCCGAAGGGCACCCGGTAGCGCTCGCGCTCGGGCCGCGCCCACCACGCCCGCCCCAGGTCGAAGGTCCGCGCGTCGCCCTCGACGCCCAGCATCTCCAGGAACGTCGCGGGCGGCACGTCCACCGGCTCCGGCGCGGCCTGCGCCTCGACCACGTCGTCCCAGCCCGGGAACGACGGGTCGCGCAGCCTGCGGATCACGTCGGAGACGCTGTCCTCGTCGTCGTCGGCGTAGGCGACCGCGCTGAGGAACCGCCGGTTGCCGTACAGGCCCCAGCCGGGCTGGTCGGGCAGCGTGGCGGCCAGCTCGGGGTCGATCTTGGACTCGCGCGGGTCGTCCAGCTGCATCTCCACCCGGCCGCGCAGCAGCGAGGTGAGCGGGGCGGGCAGCTCGTGCCACGTGCGGGCGGTGACGAACACGTGGATGCCGAAGTTCAGGCCCCGGCTGGCGATCCGGTGCACCTCGTCGTCCAGCTGCGGCAGCGCGTCGCGGAACTGCTGCCAGCCGTCGATGACCAGGAACAGGTCGCCGTGCTCGCCGGGCGGCAGCTCGCCGCGCTTGCGCAGCTCGCGGTAGGTGGACGTGCGGGTGATGCCCAGCACGCGGAACATCCGGTCGCGGGTCACCAGGTGCTGCCACAGCCACTCCAGCAGCCGCTGCACCTCCAGCGGCTGGGTCGGCGGGATCACCGACCGCAGGTGCGGCAGGCCGTCCAGGGCGCGGAAGCTGCCGCCGCTGTCCAGGCAGTGGAAGCTGACCTCGTCCGGGGTGGCGGTGTGGGACAGGCCGGTCATCAGGGTGTGCAGGAGGGTGGACTTGCCCGAGTAGATGCGGCCCACCACCGCCAGGTGGCCCTCCTGCCCGGCCATGTCGATGCGCAGCACGTTGTCCGACCGGCCGCCGTTGTGCAGCGCCTGCCCGATCGGCGAGACCAGCTCCAGCCGGACGTCGGGGTCCGCGGGCAGCAGCAGGTCGGTCAGCCGCGGCGACTCCGAGTCGGCGTCCACGACCAGCCGGCGCGACCGCACCTTGGCCACGCGGAAGGTGCCCTCGGACTTGTTGCTCATCGTCGGGGTCTGCTTGAGGCCGGTGCGCCGGACCTCGTCGAGCACGAACGAGTACAGCTCGTCGGCGTTGATCGTGTCCGAGCCGGTGCGCGCCGCCGCGCCCGTGCCGATGCCCTTGATCACCGCGTCGGTGAACGCCGACACCCGCTCCCGGCGCTCGTCGTAGAACAGCTTGTCGTGCTCGTAGGCGGCTTCCAGCTCGTTGGCCGCGGCCAGCACGAACGTGCCCTGGCCCAGGTTCTGCCGCACGTCGCTCCAGTCGCCCGCGCGCTGGGTCGGCCGGCGGGTGAACGCGCCGCTGTAGCAGCAGTCCAGCAGCACCAGCTTCAGCCGCGCCCGGCACTCCTCCAGCAGGTGCTGCACGACGACGCTGGGCACGGCGGTGGCGTAGGGGCGGGTGCGGTCGGTGTCGCTGGCGGCGAAGAAGAGCTGGTCGTGGTCGTTCTTCAGGCCGTGGCCGGTGATGTAGAGCAGGACCTCGTCGGTGACGTCCCGGTCGCGCAGGAAGCTCTCCAGCTCGCGCTCGAAGGTGGCCTTCGTGGGGTCGATCAGGACGTGCGCGGTCTCGAACTCGCCGACGTCGGGGTCCACCAGCAGTTGCGAGAGGGTCTTGGCCTCCCCGATGACCGAGTCGAGGGTGGTCAGCTTCGGGTCGAGGTACCGCGAGGTGGCGAACAGCAGGGCCAGGCGCTTGCCCATGTCCTCAGCGCACCGCCCCGCCGTCCCCGTTCGCGACGTCCGACCCGGCGGGCTCGGCGGACAGCAGTTGGGCGAGCACGTGCTGGTCCTTCTCCGAGACGCCGGTGAACTCCCAGGTCTCGTCACCGCGGCTGATCTTGACCCGCCGGTCCTTGGCGCGGTTGACGAACGCGATCACCACCCGGCCGATCGTGCCCACCGTGGTGGCCGACAGCGCACCGGTGACGACCAGCTCGGCGATCTGCGGCGAGAGCCCCGACTTGCCGCCCGCCGGCACCTCGCCGCTCGCCCGCGCGACGTTGACCAGGCCCAACGCCCGGATGTCGGTGAGCAGGGCGGCCGTCGACCGGTGCGTCTCACGCTCGTCGCCGTCACCGACGTCCACGCGCAGGGTCAGGTCGGCCATCCGGGATCTCCGCTTCCGTCGACGTGCTGGGGCTCGCAGCCACGCTATCCCAAACCCGCCGCCCGTCTGCACGGAACGCATCAGTCCGCTCACCCCCCGCTGTCGACAGCACGCACGGGTGGATCGAACCGGCTTTAGCGCGGCAACCGATCACAGACTGGTGATCAGCGCGAACGGCACTTCACTCGATCGAGTCATTCGACCATCGCCCGATCAGGCAAGGAAAAACGACGCCCTACGCTGCCGCCGGTCGAAACCCATTGGCAGGGAGTTGTTGCGTGCCCGGATACCTCGCACTCGCGGCGGCCACGGCGATGTACGCGCTGGGCATCGTGGCCCAGACCGTCGCCGCGCGGCGCACGCGGCACGGCCACGGCTTCGGGCTGCTCGCGCGGCTCGCCGGCGACCGGCTCTACCTGTTGGGCTTCGCGGGCCAGGTCGGGGGGTTCGTGCTGGCGTTCTTCGCCCGCGCGGAACTGCCGCTGTACCTGGTGCAGGCCGGGTCGTCGTGCGCGGTCGGGGTGGCGACCGTGTTCGGGGTGTTGGCGCTGGGGTGGAAGGTGCGCACGGTCGAGGTCGTCGTGCTGGTGGTGATGGCGGTCGGGCTGGTGTTGCTGGCCGGGGCCTCCGCGCCGTCGGTCGCGGACGACATCCCCGTGGAAAGCGGTTTCCTCTGGCTCGGCGTGCCGCTGGTGGCGACCTTCGTGGTGTCCCGGCGGGCCCGGAACGTGCTGCCGATCGCGGTCGCCGCGGGTGTCGGGTACGCCATCGTCGCCATCGCGAGCCGGTCGCTGGCCGACGAACCGCTGCTGACCCTGCCCTACTACCCGCTGGTGTGGCTGATGATCGCCGCCGCGCTGGTCGGCCAGGCGTGCATGGCCGCCGCGCTGCAACGCGGGTCGGCCACGTCCACGGTCGCCACGATGGACTCCGTGACGGTCGTGCTGACCTCCGTGGTGGGCATCGCCGCGCTGGGCGACCGGATCGCGCCCGGCCGCGAGTGGTGGGTGGTGGCGGGGGTCGCGCTGGTGGTCGGCGGCGTGCTGGCCCTGGGGTACGCGTCCCGCCTGGCGCCCAAGCCCGTCCCGGCGGAGGAACCGGCGTGACCGTCGCCAGCGTCTCCCTGGACCTCGACAACCTCTGGGCCTACCTCAAGACCCACGGCGACCCGGCGTGGGAGCGCAGGCCGAGCTTCCTCCCCCTGGCCACGCCCCGGCTGCTGGAGGTCTTCGGCGAGCACGGCCTGACCACGACGGTGTTCGTGGTCGGCGCGGACGCGGTGCGCGACGACGGGGCGCAGGCGGTCGCCGCCATCGCCGCCGCCGGGCACGAGGTGGCCAACCACTCCTTCGGCCACGAACCCTGGCTGCACCGGTACTCGCGGGTCGAGCTGGAGGCGGAGGTCGCGCGGACCGAGGACGCCATCGTGGCCGCCGGCGCGCCACGCCCGGTCGGGTTCCGCGGCCCCGGGTTCAGCGTGACGCCGGACCTGCTCGACGTGCTGGCCGCACGCGGCTACCGTTACGACGCCAGCACCCTGCCCACGTGGATCGGCCCGCTGGCCCGCTTCTACCACAACCGATCCGCAGCGTCCACTGAGGACAGTGCGGAG
This sequence comes from Saccharothrix sp. CCNWYY140, assembly GCF_037401995.1. Taxonomy (NCBI): domain Bacteria; kingdom Bacillati; phylum Actinomycetota; class Actinomycetes; order Pseudonocardiales; family Pseudonocardiaceae; genus Saccharothrix; species Saccharothrix sp. CCNWYY140. The sequence goes on along the minus strand of NZ_JBBEGC010000045.1, from coordinate 17,101 downwards.
TTGTTCGGTGGCTTCGGGAAAGTACGCGCGCCGAACCGGCCTTACCGCTGGCACAACGGGGTCGTCGAACTGCCGGTGACGACCATGCCGTTGCTGCGCGTGCCGATCCACGGTTCGTACCTGTTGCAGTTGCACCAGATCTCACCGGCGTTGGCGCGCGGGTACTTCCGGACCGCGCTGCGGTTGTGCCGGTTGACGGGCGTGGGGCCGTCGTTGTTGTTGCACCCCACCGATGTGCTCGGCGCGGCCGAGGCGCCGGGGATGGAGTTCTTCCCCGGCATGGCCATCCCGGCGGTGCGCAAGGTCGAACTGCTGGGCTGGGTGCTCGGAATGCTGCGACGGCACTTCGAGGTCGTCGGGACCGGTGCGCACGTCGCCGCGCTGGGCGCGGAGTTGCCGGTGCGGGACGTCGGACGGCTGGAACGGTCGGGATGACGGCGTTGCTGCGGGTCCTGGCGTGCGTGACCGTGGCGCAGGCCCCGCTGGAGGGGTACCTGCTGGAGGTCCACGGACACCTGGCCAAGGTCGCGCCGGCGTTGCTCGCGGTCGTGTGGGTTGTCGCCAGGGTGAGGGAGCGGCGGTTCGTCACGCCGCACCCGCTGCACGCGGTCCTCGGGGCGTTCGCGGTGGTGTTGCTGGCGTCCACCGCCGCGCACGCGGGTGGGCACTACGCGGTCGACTACCTGCAACGGTGGCTGCCGTTCCTGGTGCTGACGGTGATCCTCGTCGACGTGGCCGCCCGCGAAGTCCCGGTGCGGGCGTTGCTGGGCGCGGCCGTCGTGGGGGCGGCGGTGGCGGCGGTCGGGGCGTTGTTCAGCCTGCTCGCGCAGGGCGAGGCGCGGGCGAGCGGGCCGCTGGAGGACCCCAACGACCTGGCGTACTTCCTGGTCGCCGCTTTGCCGTTGTTGGTGGCGTTCACACCGGGACGGAAGTGGCACGCGGTCGCGATGGCGCTGGTGGCGCTGGTGTTGGCGGCCGGGGCGGCGGCGACGTTCTCGCGCGGTGGGGCGTTGGCGTTGTCGGCGGCGGCCGTGTGGCTGGTGGCGCGGCGGGTGGTGCCGGTCAAGGTCGTGCTGGGCGGTGTCGCGGCGCTGGTGGTGGTCGCGGGCGGTGCGCTGGTGGTCGCCGGGCCGGCGTTGGACCGTGCCCTGCAAGAGAAGAGCTTCATCGCCGGGACCAATGTGGACACTCGCGGGCTGCGGTGGCAGGCCGCCGCGCGGATGGTGTCCGCGCATCCGGCGCTGGGCGTGGGTCCGGGCGGGTTCCGGGACCACTACCCCGCGTTCTCGCGCAACGCCGAGGTCGACGAGCAGACCCCGGTGGCGCACAACATGTACCTGGAGGTCGCGGCCGAGTTGGGGGTGGCCGGGTTCGGGTTGTTCGCCGGGTTGCTGGCGGTGGCGGCGGTGTCGTCCGAACGCGTGCTGCGCTCCGGCTGGCGCAGCTCCGGCTGGCGGGGTTCCGGCGACCGGCGTGCGATGGCGGCCGTGCAGGCGTCGCTGATCGCCGTGGCCGTGGCCTCGACGTTCCTGTCCCAGCAGTACTACCTGCCGCTGTGGTCGCTGGTCGCGGTGGTCGCCGCGGCCGATCTGCGTGTGAGGAGAGCCGATGCGTGTGCTGCACGTGATCGCTGAGATGGGCACGGGCGGTGCCGAGGCGCTGGTCGCCGGCATGGCCCGCGCGGGGGCCGAGTTCGGCTGGCACAGCGCCGTGGCCAGCGGCGGCGGGCACCGCGCGGAGGTGCTGCGCGGGCAGGGCGTGCCGACGTTCCCGGTGCCGGTGGCGCGGCGGCGGCCCGTGGGCGTGCTGCGGGCGACGGCCGCGACCCGGCAGGCGGTGCGCGGGTTCGAGCCGGAGGTGGTGCTGGCGCACAACGTGTCCGCGAGCATGGTGGCGCGGCTGGCGTTGGTGCCGAAGAAAGTTCCGCTGGTGACCGTGTTCCACGGGGTTGCCGATCGTGATTACGCCGGTGCGGCGAAGATCCTGCGCCGGACGTCCGGTGCGGTGGTGACCGTGGCGGAGGCGACGGCGTCGCGGCTGCGGGCCAACGGGCTGGACCCGGTGGTCATCCCGAACGCGGTGTTCCCGCAAGAGCCGCGGGTGGACCGGGCGACCGTGCGCGCGGCGCTGGGCGTGGCCGAGGACGTGCCGGTGGCGCTGTGCCTGGCCCGCCTGGAACCGCAGAAGCGGCACGACGTGCTGCTGGACGCGTGGTCGCGGATCGAGGGCGCGGAGCTGTGGCTGGCCGGCGACGGGTCGCTGCGGCTGGCGTTGGAGCGGCGGGGTGTGCGCGGGGTGCGGTTCCTGGGCAACCGGCCGGACGCGGCGGACCTGCTGGCGGCGTGCGACGTGACGGTGCTGACCAGCGACTGGGAGGGCATGCCGGTCGCGGTGCTGGAGTCGCTGGCGGCCGGGCGGCCGGTGGTGGCCACCGACGTGGACGGCGTCGGCGAGGCGCTGGCCGGCGGCGGCGGTCTGGTGGTGCCACCGCGCGACCCGGCGGCGACCGCGGAGGCGTTGGGCGCGCTGCTGTTCGACCCGACCCGGCGGGCGGAGGTGGGTGCGGCGGGCCGCGCGGCGGTGACCCGTGCCCACGACCCGAAGGTGTTGATGCGGTCCTACGACGAGTTGTTGCGGAGCTGGGGAGGTCGGCGGTGAAGGCACGACTGGTCGCGTGGCTGGGGAGGTTGGCGGTCGCGGCACGACCGGGCGCGTGGCTGCGCAGGCCCGGGGCGAAGGCGCGGCTGATCGGTGAGAGCGCTCTCGTGGCGCTGCTGGTGGGCGGGGTGGTCGTCGCGGCGACGCTGTTCGCCGGCGAGGAGCACCAGGCGCGGGTCAGCGTGCTGGCGACTCCGGTGGGGCCGCAGTACGGCGAGGTGGTGGCGCTGTCACTGCCCGCGCTGGTCGAGGTGGCGCGGAGCCCGTCCGTGGTGGCCAAGGCCGGGACGGAGGCGGAGCGCGTGTCGGTCGAGCTGGTGCCCGCGTCGGGGTTGGCGCGGTTGTCGGTGCGGGCGCCTTCGGCCGAGCAGGCGAGCACCGAGGCCGCGGCACTCGCGGCGGCCGTGGTCGAGGCGGACTTGTTGGCGCCGGCGGGCAGGTTGCGGGTGTTGGACACGCCGACCGTGGCACGGGTCGCGCCGGACTGGCCGTTGACGATCGGGTTGGCCCTGGCGGCGGCCGTCGCGGCCGGTGTGGCCGTGGCGGCGGTACGGCACTTGCGGGGGACGCGGGCCGCAGACGGCGTGCGGGCGGCGCTGGCGTCGGCGGGGGTGCGGCACCCGGTGGCGGTCGTGCCGGACGACGACCCGACGTTGGTCGAGCGGCTGACCGTGCTGGGGGCGGCGGCGCGGCGGCCGGTGCGGGTGGTGCCTGTGGTGCCGGCGGTGGCTTCGCGGGCGGAGGAGCTGGCGGAGGCGTTGCCGGACAAGGCCGCCGAGCCTGGGGATGGAGTGGCTTTGGTGGCCGTGGTGCCTCGGGAGGGGGCGCGGGCGGAGCTGGCGAGCGTGGTGGGCGCACGGCCGGCGGACACGACCGTGGTGGCGGTGGTGCTGGTATGAGCGGCGAGGTGCGCGGCCTCCGGCCCCCGATTCCATTGTCCCACGACGTACCGACAGATTCGGCCGTCGAGGCTCGGGAGGAATTGGCGCAGCGGCCGGCGGGCACGGGATCGGTGCGGCCAGCGGGCACGGGATCGGTGCGGCCGACGCCACGGTTCGCGGAGCCGGCGAGGCCCGCGTCGGCAGAGCCGGAGGGAACCGCTGGGCCGGCGGGAACGGCGGAGCCGGCGGACACGACCGTAGTGGCGGGGGTGCTGGCATGAGCGGCGAAGGGCGTGGCCTCCGGCCCCCGACTTCATTGTCCCACGACGTACCGACAGATTCGGCCGTCGAGGCTCGGGAGGAATTGGCGCAGCGGCCGGCGGGCGCAGGCTCAGCGAGGCCGGCGGGAACGGCGGCAGGGCCGGCGGGGGCGGCCGAGCGGCTGGCGGGAACCGCTGGGTCGGCGGGGTGGCGTCAGGGGGCGCGGCGGTGGGGGCCTCGGGGCGTGGGGGTTGTGGCTGGGGTGGTAGGGGTTTTGGGGGGTTGGCGGGCCTTGCAACCTGCCTTGAAGGTGCCGTTGCCGGGTGAGGGGAATCTGGCTGAGGAGCGGATGCAGGACTTTCGGGATGCGTTGTACTTCCCGATCCGCGAGTTCCTGGCCGGCGGCAACCCCTACGACCCGGCCGTGATGTTCGCGCACTGGCCCGTCCGCCAGAACTTCAACCTCTACCAGCCCTACCACCTCCTCCTGCACATGCCCTTCGCACTCCCCGGCTACCGCATCGGCGCGGTGGCGTTTGCGGTGGTGTCGTTGGGGTTGTTGGGGTTGCTTTCCGTGATGGCTGCCCGGAGGGTTCCGGGGACGTGGGTGGTGGGGGCCGGGGTGGTGGCGGCCTTGTTGGTCACCAGTCAGGTTGGCAAGGCGCAGTTGTACGTGGGACAGGTGAATCCGCTGATCGCTGTGGGGGCGGCGGGGGCGTTGTTGGCTCGGACCAGTCATCCGCGGTGGGCTGCGTTGGCGTTGGCGTTGGCTTGGCTCAAGCCGCAGTTCGGGTTGCCGTTGGCGATCCTGTTGTGTGCGCGTGGGTCCTGGCGGGTTGCGGCGGGTGGGACGGGGATCGCGGCGGCGGCCAGTCTGGTGGCGGTGGTGCCGCTGGTGTTGAAGGGCGGGTTCCTTGATGTCGTCGCGCGGAACCTGGAGCACGCTTCGCAGACGACCTATGGGGCCGTGGATTCGCTTACCTCGCAACGGGTTGATGTCGCGGCGGTGGTGTTCAGGGTTGCCGAGTGGTTGCCGCCGGGGGCCGAACTTGTGGCGCTTCTGGGTGTCATGGTGGTTTCGGTGGTGTTGGTGCGGCGGCTTGATCGGATCGGGGACGACACGGGGGCGGCGGATCTGCTGACGTGTGTCGCCGTGGTGGTTGCCGTGGTGCACCAACCCGGGGACGTGATCATCGCGGTGCCGGCGATGGCGGCTGCGGCGGTGGTGTGGTGGCGGCGGCGGCATGAACTGCGGTGGTTGGGGGTGGCCGTGGTGGCGTTGTTGGTGCCGTTCGCGCATCTGTACTTCGTGGACATGGTGATCCGCGAACTCGGTGGGGTGCGGGCCAGTGTCACCGTGGACGGGGTGGCGGTCGTCGTGGCGTGGGTGGCGTTGGTCGGGTTCGCGTGGGCACGGACGCGTGCCCGAACGTGCGCATGACGGGGGCGGTGCGCGGGTCGCTCTGGTTGTTCCTGGTGAACCTGGTCGGCAAGGCCGGCCAGGTCGTGGTCACGCTGGTGCTCGCGGCCTTCCTCACGGAGGAGGGCCTGGGGCTGGTCGCGCTGACGGTGTCGCTGGTGAACATCGGCCACGTCATCCAGTCGATGGGCGTCTACGACGTGATCAGCCGCACGAGCCTGGACCCGCACCGGGTCGCGGGCACGCTGCTCACCCTCAGCGTCGGCACGGGGCTCGGGCTCGCGCTGCTCCTCATGGCGAGCGCGGACGTGCTCGCCGCCGCACTGGACGCGCCCCACGCCGCCCCGCTGATCCGGCTGGCCGCGCTGAGCCTGCCGTTCACCGCCGCGGGCGGCGTGCAGCTCGGACTGATGCACCGGGACCTGGACTTCCGCCGCCGGCTGGTGCCCGACGCGGGTAGCGCGCTGCTCGGCGCGGCGGTCACGGTGGTGCTGGCGGTGCGGGGTGCGGGGCCGGTGTCGCTGGTGGTGGGGCTGCTGGTGACGGCGGTCGCGCTGCCGGTGCTGGGCGCGGCGGTGGGTGTGCGGGTGCGGCCGTGCTGGGACGCCGGGGCCGCCGTCGAGTCGCTGCGCTGGATCGCCGTCGTGGGGCCGGGCGCGTTGGTCGCGGTGCTGCTGGTGAACGTCGACTACCTGGCGATCGGGCACGTCCTCGGCCCGGAGGCGGTGGGCGTGTACTCGCTGGCCTACCGGATCGCCTGGGTGCCCTACATCGTCGTCGCGGTCGTGTTGGGCGGGGTGCTGTTCCCGTTGTGCGCCAAGCTGATCCGCGCCGGCGAGCCGGACGAGGTGCCGAGAGCGACGGGGCGGTTCACCCAGGCCGCGCTGGTGGTCACCGGCGGCCTGTACGCGGTGACGGCGGCGATGGCGGACCGGGTGGAGCTGTTCGGGGCGCGCTGGTCGCCGGCGGCGGTGCCCTTGGCGGTGCTATGCCTCTACGGGCTGGGGCTCGGGTTGCTGCACCTGTGGTACCAGGTGCTGCGCGCCGCCGGGCACGCCCGCCGCTACCTCGCGCTGGAGCTGACCCACCTGGTGGCCCTCGTGGTGGCGCTCGCCGTGGTGACCCGGCACGGCGTGGTGGCGGTCGCCGTGACGCAGGCCGCCGTGGTCTGCGTCCTGGTGCCGGTGACGTGGTTCGTCCTGGCGCGCAACGGTCTCGCGCCGCCCCGGCTCGGTCGGGCGCTGGTGACGACCGGGGTGGCCGCCGCCTGCTGCGTGGCGATCGCGGGACCGGTGGGCGCGGTGTTCGGGCCGTCGCCGACCGGCGCGGTCGGGGAAGGTCTGGTCCTGGTGCTCGGCTACACGGCGGTGGTCCTGCTGGTGGACCGCCGCACCGTGCGTGAACTGCGTGAGGTGCGTCGATGAGGGTCGTGCACGTGTCCCAGCCGGTGGAGGCGGGGGTGGCGGCGGTGGTGCTGGAACTGGCGGCGGCCCAGCGGGAGCTGGGCTGGCGGGTGGACGTGGTGTGCCCGCCCGGGTGGCTCGCCGACCGGGTGCGGGACGTCGGCGTGCCGGTGCACCCGTGGTCGGCCACGCGCGGCCCCGGCCCGTCCACGGCCCGGGAAACCCGTGCGCTGCAACGGGTGTTCCAGCGCCTGAACCCGGACGTGGTCCACCTCCACAGCTCCAAGGCCGGGCTCGCGGGGCGCCTGGCCCTGCGCGGGCGGCGGCCGACGATCTTCCAGCCGCACATGTGGTCGTTCCAGAGCGTCGGCGGCGCCCTCAGGCACGCCTCGATGGCGTGGGAGCGGTACGCGGCGCGCTGGACCGACCAGCTCGTGTGCGTGAGCGACGACGAACTGGCCCTGGGCCGCGCGGTCGGTGTGGGCACCCCGGCCGAGGTGGTGTGCAACGGCGTCGACACGCGGGCGCTCAGGCCGCGCAGCAGGGTCGCCGCGCGGCGGCGGCTCAACCTGCCGGACGTGCCGACCGCGGTGTGCGTGGGACGGATGGCGCAGTTCAAGGGCCAGGACCAGCTGCTGGCGGCGTGGCCGGCGGTGCTCGACGCCGTCCCGGACGCGCACCTGGTGCTGGTCGGCGACGGACCGATGCGCGAGCAGTGGCAGGCGGGCGGGCACCGGTCGGTGCGCTGGTGGGGCCACGACACCGCGGTCGCCGACTTCTACACCGCCGCCGACGTGGTGGTGCTGCCGTCGCGGGCCGAGGGGATGGCGCTGGTGCCGTTGGAGGCGATGGCCAGCGGCCGGTCCGTGGTGGCCTTCGACGTCGGCGGGGTGCGGCAGAGCGTGGGCGAGGCCGGGGCCGTCGTGCCCGCCGGGGACGTGCCCGCGCTGGCGGCGGCGGTCGCCGCGCGGCTCGCGGACCCGGTGCTGGCGGCGGGTGAGGGCCTGGCCGGGCGGCGGCGCGCCGAGGTGCTGTTCGACTCGACCCGGGTGTGCGACCAGGTCGCGACCTTGGTGGACAAGCTGGTGGGAGGGACCCGATGAAGACCGACACGGTGAAGATCGCCTACCTGTTGACGCAGGACCGGGGCGGCCCGGTGGACGTGACCGTGCGGCTGGCCGCGACGCTGATCGCCGCCGGGCACGACGTGCGGGTGTTCGGGCCGGTCCCGGCGCGCGGCGCGGAGCTCATCGACGGGCACCACACGGAGGTGTCCGTGGCCACCAAAGGCGACTTGAAGGCGGGTCGGCAGGCGCGGGAGGCGCTGCGGGCGTGGGGACCGGACGTCGTGCACGCCCAGGACCGGCGGGCCGGGCTCGTCAGCGCCGGATTGCGGTTGCGGCACAAGGTCGTGCAGACCTACCACGGGGTGCCCGACGACGTGGCCGAGCCGTGGTTCCGGGGCGCGGCCGGGGCGTCCGGGCCGTCGAAGTACACCCGCACGGTGCTGGCCGCCGACGCCGGGGTGGCGCGGTTCGTGCACCGGACGGTGGTGCCCGCGCCGGCGATGGGCGAGTTCCTGGTGCGGCGGCTGCGCGTGCCGGCCCAGCGCGTGACGCACATCGACAACTGCGTGGACCTGCCCGCGTGCTGCCCGCCGTCCGGGCCGGTGCGGCGGCTGGTGTTCGTCGGGCTCCTGGTGGAGCGCAAAGGTTTGCTCACCCTGTTGGACGCGTTGGCCCGGCCGGGGGTGATGCCCGGGGACGCGTCGCTGACCGTCGTCGGCGACGGGCCGCTGCGGACGGAGGCCGAGGACCGCGCACGCCGCGACCTGCCCGGACGGGTGGATTTCCTGGGCTTCCGGGCGGACGTGCCCGACCAGCTCCGCCGCCACGACGCCCTGGTGCTGCCGTCCACGATGGAGCAGCAGCCGCTCGTGGTGGCCGAGGCGATGGCGGCCGGGAAACCGGTGGTGGCCACCGACACCGGCGGGGTGGCCGACATGCTGTCCGACCCGGCGAGCCTGGCCGCGCCCGGCGACGTCGCGGGGCTGGCGGGCCGGCTGCGGGCGTTGTTCGCCGATCCCGACCCCGGCACGCGGGGCGCGGCCTTGGCCGACCGCGCCCGGTCCCGTTTCTCGCCGGTCGTGTGCGCCGACCGCCACCTGGACCTCTACCGGGAACTGCTGAACTGACCCGCCGGCCTCCGCCGAGCACCGCCGGCGACCCAACCCACCGCACCGCACCGGCCTCCGCCGAGCACCGCCGCCGACCCAACCCACCGCACCGCACCGGCCTCCGCCGAGCACCGCCGCCGACCCAACCCACCGCACCGCACCGGCCTCC
>NZ_JBBEGC010000045.1:0-8033 GCF_037401995.1 Saccharothrix sp. CCNWYY140 | reverse complement strand
GCCGAGCACCGCCGCCGACCCAACCCACCGCACCGCACCGGCCGCCGCCCGGCAGCCCTGGTCTCAGCCGGCCGGGCGGGTCGTGGTGGTCGTCGGCGGCGTGGTCGTGGTGGTCGTGGTCGTGGTCGGCGTGGTGGTCGTGGTCGTCGGCGTGGTGGTGGTCGGCGTGGTCGGAGCGGTGGTGGTCGTCGAGGTGGTGGGTGCGGTGGCGGTGGTCGGGGATGCCGTCGTCGCCGGGGCCGGGGCCTTCACCAGGACGGCCGCGTCCGCGCCGGTCAGCTCCACCGCCCCGGTCACCGGGTGCCCCTCGATCGTCGCCATGCCGGCCGGCGGGGTGACCCGCACCGCCTTGCCGGTCGGGTTCACCGCCACCCACCCGTGGGTGAACGTCCGCGTCCACACCCCGTTGGGCAGCTGGTTCGCCGCCTCCACCGCCTCGCCCAGCCCCGCGTCCTGGTAAGCCGACCACTCCGGGTCCTGGTAATCCACGGTGGAGGCCGCATTCCAGCAGGTGTACGGCCCGGCCAGCAGCGCCGCCGTCGCGTAGCCGACGCGCTCCTCCCGCAGGCTGTGCGTCCGGGTCACCAGCAGCAGCCACGACTCGCCCAGCGCCGCCTGCGCCCGCAGCTCCTTGAACTCGTTGCCCCGGAACGTCAGCAGCTCGCCGCCACTGGTGTTCTCGCGCAGGCCGAAGTTCTCCTCCATCGCCCCGCTGTACCGGGAGTGCGCGGTCCACCGGCCCGGCGTGAGGTGCGACTCGGACACGTTCGGGATCAGCATCTTGCCCTGCTGCGCCAGCGAGTCGCCCGCGACCTGGAGGAACCGGTCGAGCCCGTCGCGGATCAACCGGTCGGTGGCGGCGGCGTCGGCGGTGCCCTTGACCACCGCCGACGAGTAGTACTTGAGCGAGCTGAAGTCGTTGTCGGCCAGCACGCCGTCCCAGCCCTCGCGCACCACCTCGGCGGTCACCGCGTCCGCCCACGCCTTCTGGTAGGACTCCGTCCACACCGTCATCTGCCAGTGCAGCGGGTAGCCCTTCCACTCGATGTGGCGGTCGGCGGTGTCGACGGCGAACCACTCCGGGTGGTTCTTCTGCGCGGCGATGTAGCCCACGCCGCTGGGCAGGTAGGCCGCGTCCTTGCCGCCGTCGACCGCGCCCGGGTAGTTGCGGGTGCTGGAGAAGTCCTTGTACACCAGGACCTTGATCTTCGGGTTGAGCTTGCGCAGCCGCCGCATGGCCGCGGTCTCGGTCGCGTTGAGCACCACGAGGTCGTAGTGCTGCGCGGCGAACTTGAGGTCCGCGTAGGTGGGCGGCTCGCCGATGCCGTACCACCAGGCGCACGGCGCGAGCGGCTTGGGCGGCGGCGCGAGCGGCTGCGGGTCGGCGGGCAGCGGCGCGCTCTCCTCCTCCGGCTCCCCCAGCCACTGCCCGGCGGAGCTGGGCAGCCACACCGAGCCCGCCAGGACGACCGCGGCGACCACCGCCCGCACGGCCACGCGCCACCGACGACTGCGAATCAGCGGTTGTTCCGGCACAGCAGCTCACCCACCGTCAGCAACAGGATTCGGACGTCCAGCCACAACGACCAGTTCGCGATGTAGTAGTTGTCGTAACGCGACCGGTCGACAATGGAGGTGTCCCCTCTCAACCCGTGGACCTGTGCGAGTCCGGTCAATCCGGTCGGCACCCGGTGCCGCGCCCAGTATAGGTCGTGGACGGCCGAGAATTCGCGAACGAAACCCGGTCGTTCGGGGCGCGGTCCGACAATCGACATGTCGCCGCGCAGGATGTTCCACAACTGCGGCAACTCGTCCAGGGAGGTCCGGCGCAGGAATCGCCCGACCGGGCCGACCCGCCGGTCCCCGACCACCGACCACCGGACCTGGGAATCGTCCTCGCCGGTCATCCGGACGCTGCGCAGCTTGTAGAGCACGAACGTGCGGTCGTCCATGCCGACCCGGACCTGGCGGAAGATCACCGGCCGCCCGCTCTCCAGCAGCACGGCCAGCGCGCACACCCCGATGACCGGCGCCAGCACGACCAGCGCCAGGCCCGCGAGCAGCACGTCCACGCCCCGCTTGACCCACCAGCTGGGCCGGGTGGTCGGCGCGGTGCTCAGCCGGACCAGCGGGAAGCTGCGCAGCCGCTCCACGTCGGGTCCGTCCTGGTGCAGCTCGTACATCCGGGGGACGACGAAGATCGAGCAGCCCAGCCGGTGCGCGGTGATGGCGGCGTCGACCAGCGGCGAGTCGGTCGCGCGGGAGAAGGCGAGCACGACCGAGCCCGCCCCGTACCGGGTGATGGCGTCGGAGAGGTTCTCCTCCAGCAGCGGCAGCGGCAGGTCGTCGGGGTCCAGTGCGGGCGACGGGTCGACGAACCCGACCGGGCGCAGGCCGTACTCGGGGTGCTGGAGCATGGCGGTGGTCAGCGTCGCGCCGACCTTGCCCGCGCCGACCACGATCGTGCGGTCGCAGCGGTGGAACCGGCGGCGCGCCCACCGCCCGAAAGCGAACACGAACAGGCGAGCAGGTTCACTCCACAAGGTGAATCCGACCATCGCCCACTGGACTGCGGCGGTGGTCCCGGGTTGCGTCCCCGCCATGAGGGTCACGCCGGTGACCAGCGCGAACGCCGTGGCCGTCGCGATGGTGGAACGCGGCACGTCGTGCAGCCAGGACAGCCACAGCCGCCGCCGGTAGAGCCGGCAGGACGCCCGGACGCCCAGCAGCGCGCCCGCCGCGACCGCGGCCCACGCCCAGGGCAGGCCCCGCGCGACCACCGCCAAGGCGGCCACGTCCACCACGACCAGCAGCACCGCGACCGCGTTCACCCGGCCGAGCGGGTCGCGCGCCGGTAGCGGCCCGACCCCGGCCGACGCCTCGCCCGACCTCGACCCGACCCCGGTCGACGGCTCGCCCGACCGCGACCCGGTCCCCGCCGACGACTCGTCCGACCTCGGCCCGACCTCGCCGGACCGCGGCGACTCCCCCGACCGCTGCTGCGGCGGGGTCGGGGTCGGGGTCGTCGTGCCCACCCGGTTCACCACTGGCCACCCTCCCGGGTGAGCAGCGCCCGCCCCCAGTACGCCAACACCACGCCACTGCACATTCCGACGACGTCCTTTCGTAATCCGACCGAGTTCACTCGAAAGAGAATTCCGACTACTTAGCGCTTGAAAGAACAGGGAGCGGCCTCCCCGTTCACTCTTTGGGGAAATCGAGTCCTCCTATCAAGCGATGCAAGCAGTCGTGTCGTACGGGTTCCCGTCACCAACTTAGCCATCGGGGGACGGGGGTGGGTGGAACCCGGTTCGAGTTCCCAGGCGAATAATTCTGGCCCGGTTACCCGGAACAACGGAAATGGGGTCGGCACAGTGGCAGTCGACGAACGCGAGGCGCACACCGCGCCCGCCACGATTCGCACGCGGGGCCGTGCGCACATCGTGTTGCCCGCCTACAACGAGGCGGAGTCGCTGCCTCCGCTGCTGCGCCGGATCGCCGAGGTGGCGCGCACCGAGGAGATCACCGCTTGGGTCGTCGACGACGGCTCCTCCGACGGCACCGCCGAGTGCGCGCACGGCGTGGCCGGGGTGGACGTCCGCGTGGTGCGGCACCCGGTCAACCTCGGCCTGGGCCAGGCCGTCCAGTCCGGTCTGCGCGCGGTGCTGGAGGTGGCCGCCCCCGACGACCTGGTGGTCGTGATGGACGCCGACGACACCCACGACCCGGCGCTGATCACCGCCTTGCGCGGGGAGATCGCCGCTGGCGCGGACGTCGTGATCTGCTCCCGGTTCGTCGACGGCGGCGACGACGCCACCGCGCCCGCGTTCCGCCGGCTGCTCTCGCGCGGCGCGGCGGTGCTGTTCCGGCGCGTGCTCGACGTGGACGGGGTGCGCGACTTCACCAGCGGGTTCCGCGCCTACCGGGTGTCGCTGCTGGCCCGCGCCGCCGAGCACTGGGGCGAGCGGCTGGTCGAGGAGCGCGGGTTCGCGTGCATGGTCGAGCTTCTGCTCAAGCTGCGGCACTGCCGCCCGGTGATCGCCGAAGTGCCGCTGACGCTGCGGTACGACCGCAAGCAGGGTCCGAGCAAGTTGAAGCTGCGTCGGACGATCGCGCAGTATTTGCGGCTTTTGATGCGTGATCGTCTGGCGCCGGCACCGTACCGGCCGCTCTGATGGGCACGCGGGTCACCGTCCTGGGCGGCGGAATCTGCGGACTGGCCGCCGCGCACCGGCTCGCCCGGTCGGGGGCCGAGGTCACCCTGCTGGAGGCCGGTGACCAGCTCGGCGGGCTCGGCACGTTCACCCCGTGGCGGGACGGCTGGGTCGAGCGGTTCTACCACTGCGTGATGCCCACCGACGACGACCTGCTGGCGCTGCTGGACGAGGTCGGGCTGCGGGACTCGGTGACGTGGCGGCGCACCAGCATGGGCATGGTCGTGGGCGGGCGGCACCACCCGTTCAACTCGGCGGCCGACCTGCTGCGGTTCACCCCGCTGCGGCTGCGCGACCGGGTCCGGTTCGGCGTGGTGTCGTTGCTGCTGCGGCGGTTGGGGCGCGGGCGGGACCTGGACCGGCTGCGCACCGAGGACTGGTTGCGCGGCCTGTACGGGGACACCGTGTGGGACGCGCTGCTGGCGCCGATGTTCGGGTCCAAGTTCGGGGCGGCCTTCGGGGACGTGCCGGCGCTGTACCTGTGGCAACGGCTGGGGCGGGAGAGCAACGTGGCCGTGCGCGGCTACCCCGCCGGCGGCTACCGGTCGATCATCGACGCGCTGCGGCGGTCCATCGTGGACGCCGGCGGTGTGGTGCTGACCTCCGCGCCGGTGACGCGGGTCGGGGTGGACGGGACCGTGGTGTTCGGGTCCGACGACGACGTCTTGGCGGCCGACCGGGTGATCTCGACGCTGCCGCTGCCCGTGCTGCGGTCGGTCGCGGACGCTTCCCTGGCCCCGCTGCTGCCCGACGTGCGGCTGGCCTACCAGGGCGTGGTCAACGCGTTGTTCTTCCTGAAGCGACCGCTGTCCGGGCACTACTGGGCGCCGGTCGTGCGGTCCGGGACCGACTTCGACGGCGTGATCGAGATGTCGGCGCTGGCGGGGCCGTTCGACGGGCGGCACCTCGTCTACGTCATGAAGTACACCGACCGGGGGTCCGCGCTGTACCGCGAGGACGACGCGCGGATCTCGGCGCGGTGGACCAAGCAGCTGGTCGGGCTGTACCCGGACCTCACCTCGGCCGACGTCGAGGAGGTGCGGCTGTTCAAGGCGCCGTTCGTGGAGCCGGTGTACCCGTTGGGGTACCTGAAGCAGCGGCCGGCGGTCGAGGTCGAGGGCACGCCGCTGCTGCTGGCCACCACCGCGCACGTGTACCCGAAGGTGACCAGCTGGAACTCCAGCGTGGGCCTGGCGAACCGCGTCGTCGCTCTGGTGGACGACGCGGTCCGCGGTGGCTCAGACCAGGGCCGGGGCGGCGAGGGTGCGGCCGACCAGCCGCTCCAGGGCGGCGGCGATCCGCACCGAGGGTGAGCCGGTGCCGTAGGGCGACGGGATCCCGGCCAGTCGGGCGCGGTGGCCGGGCACGTCGTCCAGCCAGCGGCGCACCTCGCGCCCGATCCGGGGACCCGGCGGGACGAGCGTGCCGAACGTGCCCTCGATCTCCGGTCGTTCGGTGCTGCGGCGCACCACGACCACCGGGCGCTTGAGGACGCTGACCTCCTCCTGGATGCCGCCGGAGTCCGAGACCAGGACGGCGGAGCAGCGGGCCAGCGCCAGGAAGTCCGGGTAGGCCTGCGGTCCGATGACGGTGAGCGAGTGGAGGAGCCCGGTCAGGCCGTGCTCCTCCACGCGCTTGGCCGTGCGGGGGTGCAGCGGGAGCACGACCGGCAGCGGCAGGTCGGCCAGGTGGCGCAGGATGGTCTCCAGGTTGTCCGGGTCGTCGACGTTCTCCGGGCGGTGGATGGTGGCCAGGGCGTAGGCGTCCTGGCGGAGGCCGTGGGTCTGGAGGACCTTCTCCTCGGCGTCCGGGCCGGGCAGCGCGGTGTCCAGGGCCTCGACGACGGTGTTGCCGGTGACCGCGATCCGGTCCGCGGGGATGCGTTCGGCGTGCAGGTTCTGCTCGTTGAGCTCCGTGGGGGCGCAGCACAGGTCGGCGAGGTGGTCGATCAGGACCCGGTTGTGCTCCTCGGGCATCGCCCGGTCGAAGCTGCGCAGACCCGCTTCGACGTGCACCAGCGGGGTGTCGTTGGCGTTGGCGGCGAGCGCGCCCGCGAGCGCGGAGGTCGTGTCGCCCTGCACCACGACGGCGGCGGTCGGGTGTCCTCTGAGGACGTCGTCCACCGCCTTGGTCGCGAGGCCCAGCTGGGCGCCGCGCCGCGCGCCGCCGAGGGCGAGTTCGTGGAAGCTGCCGGGTTCGGCGATGTCCCGGCGGATCAGGTCGTACATCGCGCGGTCGTAGTGCTGTCCGGTGTAGACGAGCGTGGCGCGCGGGCCGAACAGGCGGATGAGCGGGGCGAGCTTGATCAGCTCGGGGCGGGTGCCGCACACCAGCGTGACGGTGTCCACCGTGGGGTTCTCCTTCGGGTCTTCCGGCTGGAATGCGGGGGAAGGTAAGTCTTGCCGCGGCGCTTTCCCTTGCACCTCAGTCGATCGAGTGAACCGGGGTGTCGTTTCCCGTTGGGGGCACTAGGTTGTCCCGGTGATCAGGAAATTCCAGACCGCGGCGACGGCCGCGATGACCGTGGCCGCGCTCGGCGTCCCGGTCGAGTCGGGTCCCCTCCTGCCCGACCTGAGACAGGCGCCGGTGGGCTGCCCCGGCGGTACCGCGCGCGACCCGGGCCAGTGCCGGGACTGGGACGTGTGCCTGGTGGAGGACCCGTTGGCGGCCAACGGGCGTTGCCTCTCGACCGGCCCGGCGGGCGCGGTGCGGCTGCGCTTCACGACGTCGGCGGACAACGTGGGCGACGGCCCGTTGGTGATCTACGCGCGCCGGTCTTCGCCTTCGGATGCCGTGATGCGGGCACGGCAGGCGTTCCAGTCCGGTGTGGACCGTTCGATCCCCGATTCGTACGAATCGGCACAACGCGACCTGCCCGCGACCGTGTACTACGAGCCCGCGGCCACGCACGAGCACTGGCACCTGCTGGACTTCGAACACTTCATGCTGCGCACCCCCGAGGGCGAGACGGTGACCGCGGACCGCAAGAACGGCTTCTGCCTGGGCGACCGCTACGCGGCCCGAGACGCCCGCGAGCTACCCGCCCGCCCGAAGGACCAGTCCAGTCCGGAGGGGCAGTTGGCGTTGTTCCTGCGGGAGAACACGTGCAAGCGGGGGCAGCCGGGGGCGTTGGACGTGAAGCAGGGGATCTCGGTGGGGTCGGGCGACGACTACGACTACGAGGTCGACTTCCAGTGGCTGGACCTGACCCACGTGCCGTCGGGGGTGTACGACGTGGTGAACGTGGTGAACGAGGACAGGGCACTGGTGGAGAAGGACTACGACAACAACGCGTCCTCGCTGGCGATCTCCCTGCAATGGCCCGGCGACGCCACCACACCACCCGCGGTCATCACCACCCCGCCCAGGGTGACGGTGCTGCGCAGCTGCCCTGGCGAGATCCGGTGCGCGGCCCAGCTCTGAGGGGGTTCTGCGGGCGGGTCCGGACTCGCCCGCGCGGAAACACCCGATCAGGTGACATACAGGATCCGCGACCAAACCCCATCTCGCGCGTCCCGTAAACAAGGAGCGCGGTCAACGGCCCCAGTCCCCACTCCCCCGGCCCCGCCCCTCTCCACCATCCCCCTCCCCACCACCACCAGCCATTCCCAGCCCGCCCGGCCCGCGCCGCCCACCGCCAGGCCCGCCCGGCCCGCGCCGCCCACCGCCAGGCCCGCCCAGCCAGCCCGCCCGCATGCCAGCCCGGCCCAGCCCACCCGGCCCGCACCGGCCCACCCGCCGCCTGCACGCCCGCCGCCTGCGCTGCGCCGCCCGCCCTGAGCCGCCCGCCCTGCGCGCCACACTGCCGCCCGCACCCCG
>NZ_JBBEGC010000044.1:0-58679 GCF_037401995.1 Saccharothrix sp. CCNWYY140 | reverse complement strand
GCCCTTCCCGTGGTCGCTGCCGCTTGGCTTGCGCCTTCGGCGGAACCGCCCTTCGGGCGAAAAGCGGCGCGGCCGGTGAGTGGGGGGTGGAGTGGGCTTGCGGCCGGCGGTTTGAATGGTGCGGAGTTAAGGCGTGGGGGCTGTTGAGCGGGATCGGGCCAGTCGGGCGCGTACCTGGTCCGCCTCCGGAGCATTCAGCTCGGTGAACAGCGCCAAAGCCCGCTGCCAATGCGCCAACGCCCCCACCACCCCCTGCCGGTCGAACACCGTCGCCAACCGGTCATGCGCCAATGCCTGGTGGTACGGACTCATGGCCGCCGAAGCCACCGACAACGCCGTCCGCGCCGAAGACACCGCGTCCGACAGCTCACCGGACTCCATCAACACCGTGGCCAGGTCGATGTGGCAAGTCGACTCGCCACACTGCTCCCCCACCTCGCGATACATCTCCACCGCGCCGCGCAACCACGTCTTGGCGTCGTCGTACCGCTGCGTCGACAGGTAAAGCAGGCCCATGTTGTGGTGCGCCGTAGCCTCCGCCCACCGCGCCCCGGCCGCCCGCGACACCTCCAGCGCCTCCCGGTAAAACGCCTCCGACTCGTCCGCACGACCCAAGCTCTGCAACATGTCCGCGACGGTCGTCAACGCCCGCGCCTGCGCGCTGACGTCCCCAGACGACCGAGCCACCTCCAAGGCCTCCCGCAAACGTGCCAAGGCCTCATCAGTCCGGTGGAACTGCGCCAGGGCCACGCCGAGGTTGAACAGAGTCACGAACCGCGCCTCAGGCTCTCCCAAGGACGTAGCCGCGCGCATCGCCGCCTCGGTCGTCCTCAGCCATGTCGACCGGTCCGTCCGCAGCCAGAAGAACCGGGACAGCGTGTACGGCAACTGCCACGCGTGCACCAGCCACGCCCGGTCCGCACCCTCACCCGCCAACTCCGCCGCCGCGATGATGTTGCCCTGCTCGGCCTCCAGCCACGCGATAGCGTCGCCGGAACCGGTCAGCCTCGGCACCTCCAACGGCACCAGTTCCGGTGCCACCCGCACGGAACCACGCCCGACCGGCAGCAGCCCATCGGCCAGGTCGGCGCAATGCAGGTAGAAATCCAACATCCGACTCGTAGCTTCGTGCCGCTGCGCCGGTGCCAACTCCGCAGCCAAGGTCCGGGTGTATACACGGACCAGGTCGTGTGCCCCGTAGCGGCCGTTCTCGTTGACGGACAACAGGTTCGCGGCAGTCAACGCGTCCAGCGCCCGCTGAGCCTCGGACACCCGCACCCGGGCCATCGCAGCCACCACGTGCGCGGTCACATCGGGGCCGGGGTGCAAGCCCAGCAGAGCCAGCAAGCGAGCCGGCAGCGGGGACAGCGCCCGGCGGGAGGCGTCCAGCGCGGCCCGCACGGTGGAGTCCTCGTCCTCCAGGCCCAGGGCAGCCAAGCGGCCGTGTTCGTCGTCGAGTTCCGCCACCAGTTCCGCCGCCCGCAACGAAGGCGCCACCGCCAAGCGGGCGGCAGCGATGCGCAGGGCCAGTGGCAGGCCGTCGCACAACACGGCCAGCCGCCGCAGCGCGCCGACCTCCGCCCCGTCGCGCCCAGCGACACGGCCCAGCACCTCGACGGCGGCGTCGGTGTCGAGCATGTCCAGTTCGACCAGCTTGGCCTCGGCGTGCGCCACCAAGCCCACCAGCCGCCGCCGGGACGTCACCACGACGCACGACGGCGAGCCGGGCAGCAGCGCCATCAGCTCGGTCGAGCCGCGGGCGTTGTCCAGCATCACGACCATCCGCCGGTCGGCGATGAGCGTGCGGAACAGGGCCGACCGCTCCTCCACCGTGACCGGGATGTCCGCAGACGGCACCCCGAGCGTGCGCAGGAAGCGGTTGAGCACCTCGCCCGCGCCCAACGGCTCCTGGTTGGGGTCGTAGCCGTGCAGGTCGATGTAGAGCTGGCCGTCCGGGAACTCGTCGCGCACGCGGTGCGCCCAGTGCAGGGCCAGCGCGGTCTTGCCGACGCCGGCCGGGCCGGTGACCACCAGCACCAGCCCGCCGGACGGGTGGGACGCCAGCAGGCCGTCCAGCTTGGCCAGTTCCGCGTCCCGGCCGATCAGCGAGACGGGGGCGCGCGGCAGCTGGGCCGGGGTCGTGGGCAGCGCCGGCTCGGGGGCCTGCGGTGGGATCACCATCGGGCGGGTGGGCCGTTCGGGCTCGGGGTCCTCCCCCGACAGCACCGCCTGCTGGAGCCGGCGCAGCTCCGGGCCGGGTTCGACGCCCAGCTCCTCCACCAGCACCCGGCGCGCCTCGCGGTACACGGCGAGCGCCTCGGCCTGCCGGCCCGCCTGGCACAGCGACCGCATCAGCAGGCCGTGCACGCGTTCCCGCAACGGGTGTTCGGCGACCAGCGCGGTCAGCTCCTGCACCAGCTCCGCGCCGCGGCCGATCAACAGCAGCAGTTCGGCGCGTTCCTCCAGGACGGCGAGCCTGCGTTCGGTCAGGCGACCCCGTTCCACCTCGGCGAACAGGCCGGTCACGCCGCCGAGCGGTTCGCCGCGCCACAGCGCCAGGGCGTCGTCCAGCACGCGGGCGGCGGCTTCGAGGTCGCCGGTGGATCTCAGGCGGCCGGCGGCGGCGACCCCGCGTTCGAAGGCGTCCAGGTCGACCGCGGCCGGGTCGACGCGCAGCAGGTAGCCGTCGCCGACCGAGGTCAGGGTCTCGGCGGGGGCGCGGCGGGCGCGGCTGGGTTCCAGGGCGCGGCGCAGGCCGGCCACGTAGGTCTGCACGAGGTTGACCGCGCTGGTGGGCGTGGCGTCACCCCACACCGCGTCGATGATGTGGTCCCGGCTGACCGGCGTGTTGCGGGCCAGCAGCAGCACCGCCAGCACGGCACGCTGCTTGGCGGCGCCCAGGTCGACTTCCCGGCCACCGCGCACCACCCGGAGCAGGCCGAGCACCTCGAACCGCAAGGGCTCCACGCCGTCGTACTCCACGGACCGATCCTTCGCCGAAGGGCTGGCTCAGCACTCAGCCTAGGAGATCACTTCAGTGCGACTCCAGTCGCTCTGTAGACCGCATTCTTACGCTATGCGTGTCCGACCGACCACACAGGGCGAACCCCGGTGGGGAAGGTTGGGCCAGACAGCGGATCACCCGCTGCTCTCCGAGAACGACGAGGGCCGGCCGGCGTGCAAGGGGCATCCAGCCCGCGGCGGCGGAACGCCGGCCCGCCCTCGTCCCCTCGACGTTCACACGGGCGGTGCCATCCGGTAGGGGATGACGTCAGCCCTTTGCCCTCCCCCAGTGGAAGGGGCCGCGCCCGGGACCCGAACCCTCGGACGCGGCCCCTTCGACCTGTTTCAGGCGACCTCTTCCAGTTCCTTGGCCGTGCCGGCGGCGGCCTTGCGGCGCTTGCGCAGGAAGACCACGACCGCCACCACGAGGGCGAGCCCCATCAGCACCCACATCGCGCCGTTGAACACCGACTCGATGTACTTCGCCGAGGCCCCCGCCGCCGACCCGATCCCGATGTGCAGCGCCGACCAGCACACCGCGCCGGCGATCGACGCGGGCAGGAACCGCCGGTACTCCAGCTTCGACGCGCCGGCCGACGCGGGCACCAGGGTCCGCACCACCGGCATGAACCGGGCGAAGAACACCGCCCACGCCCCGCGTCGCCGCAGCAGCGCACCGGCCTTGTCCCAGTGCTCCTGCCCGAGCTTGCGCACGACCTTGCTGTCCCGCAGCCGGTCGCCGAACCGCCGCCCGAGGTAGTAGCCGATGCTGTCGCCCGCCACCGCGCACACCGACACGACCAGCCACATGACCAGGAACCGGGGCACGCTGGTCACGGTCGTCGAGGCCAGCAGCAGCGCGCTCTCCCCCGGCGCGATGAACCCGACGCCGAGCGTGCACTCCGCCAACGTCAACGCGCCCGTCACCGCCAGCACCGCCGGCTGCGGCAGGCCGGCCAGCCCCTCCAGCGCGTCGGTCAGGAACGCCATGTCTTTTCCCCCAAGTGAGAACGAGGACCGCGCCGTGCAGGGCGGCCGTCCGGCACCCGGCCGCGGTCGGCCGGTCGCCGTGGAACAGGGCGGCTACCAGCGCCACGCCGAGGACCGCGCAGATCTTGCCCGATCGGGTGAGGGCCGCCAACGCCCCGGTCGCGGACGCTAGCGCCGCCGAAGTGCCGCAGTCCCAGCGCCGCAACAACTCCGGGTCGCCGACCAGCGACGGGAAGGTGAACACCCCGAGCCGCGCCCCGGTGACGGGTGAGGGCGGCGGTCAGCACGAACGCGACCACGCCCGCCACGGCGAGGAACACCGCCACCGGCACGCGCAAGACCCGACCCACTGCCACCACCCCCTTGGGCGAACAGTTCACCCGAGGGGGTGGGCTCGGCACATCGGACCACGGTCTGGCGGCGATCAGACCGTGGTCGTACGGGTCCCTGGTCGAACGTCAGGGGTCGCCGGTCGAAGGTCGGGGGTGCCGGTCGAAGGTCGGGGGTGCCGGTCGAAGGTCGGGGTGCCTGGTCAAGCGCGAGGGGGCGGACCCCCGAGTCGGAGCCCGCCCCCTCGCCGTTCAGCGCCGTCCAGCGCCGGTCAGCGCTCGTCGTAACGCCCTCTCTTGGTCACGTCGACGAATCGCCACCACTGCGCGGACCCGAAGCTCAACGCACCGGCGCCGCGGTTCTTCGAATCGCGCACGGCGGCACCCACGTCGTTCAGCGCGATTTCCACGCACTCCGGTCCGGACGCGGACGAACGCTTGCTCTTGCGCCACTCCTGCTGCATGGGTTTCACTCCCGGTTCGCGGAATGTTCGCGCGCGACCCGCTCGACAAAGGCTGCCGACTCCGCTGGGTCCAGGGAGTTCGCGGCCAGTCGCGCGAACATGTCGGAATATCGGGCGACGTCGGAGGGTTGTTCCAAATAGACGTCGCCTCGCGTGCTTTCGATGTATACCACGTCCGGGTCGAGCTTCTCGGGAAAAGTGAGGATGACGAACGGGCCGTCCATCGCAGCGTGACCGCCGGTGCGAAATGGCGTCACCTGAAGGGTGACATTGTCGAGCTGTCCGACTTCGTTCAGTTTCCGCAATTGTGCGCACATCACGTCCGCGCCGCCGACGAGCCTGCGCAGGGCGGCTTCGTCGATCACGACGTGGAGGGTGAGCGGGTCGTCCTCGTGCAGCAGGGCTTGGCGGGCCTTGCGCAGCGCGACGCGGCGGTCGACCTCGCCGGGGGCGGCGTCGGGCAGGACGTCGGCGATGAGCGCGCGGGTGTAGCCCTCGTCCTGGAGGAGGCCGGGGATCATCAGGCCCTGGTAGGTGCGGACGGTGTCGGCGTCGGCCTCGAACCCGATGTAGCGGCCGGGCACGATGTCGCCGAACTCGTCCCACCACGCCTTGCGCCGGGCCTCGCGGGCGAGCTGGACCAGTTCCTCCAGCGTCGCCTCGTCCGCGCCGTACGCGCCGAGCATGTCCCGGACGTCACGGGGCGTGACGCCCACGCGGCCGGTCTCGATGCGGCTGATCTTGGAGGCGGAGCACTCCAGGCGCTCGCCGACTTCCTCGATGGTGAGCGACGCGGCTTCGCGGAGCCTGCGCAGTTCGCTGACCAGTCGGCGCTTGCGCAGCGTGGGGCTGCTGCCGCGGGCCATCGGCACACCTCCTCGTGGTCCCCTCGGAAGTGTCCGGCCGGGTGCGCACGGAGCAAAGGGACGTCATCCATTCGTGTAGTGCAACTTGCAGACCGCCGGTCGCCGGTCGCAGGCTGCTGCACGGCACACCACACGCGAGGCCGGGCACTGCACACGAGGCCGGAAAGGAGCCGCTGAAGATGTCCACGACGGTCTTCAGCCAGCTCGACAAGTCCCTGCACGACCACCTGTCCGCCCTGGTACACCTCGCAGCCACCGCCGACGACCCCACAGCAGCCGACCTGGCCCGCACAGAACTCCCCAGGGTGGTGGCCGCCCTACGAGCCCTTCTGGACGAACACACCCCAGACCTCCACGGCCGCTGCCCAACTTGCCGAACCCACCAATCCCGCCGCTTCAGCCGCAAACTCCCCTCCCCTTGCCGCGCCTACTTGGGCGCCCAACTGGCCCTGACGGTGACAGCGGAAACCCCCGGCCTACACCGCCACATCCGCACCGCCGTCTAACTCCCCCCACCCCCGACACGGCCACCCTTCGACGCGACCAGCCCTCGAACACGGCCACCCCTCCAGCAAGCAGCCCAACTCTCCAGGCAAAGCACCCCACAAGACCTGGCCGGGCGACGCGCCTCCCCCCGAAGAACAAGCCCCCATCCGCGCCGCCCGACCACCCCCGCGACGGAACCGACCTCGCACCCCCGACCGGGGCCGGTTCCGCCGCGGGACCTGGGCCGGCAACACCCACCCCCAGGGCACACACGGGCCCCAAGCCAGCCACCTCACGCCCGCCGGCCCCACGCCCGCACCCGCCGAACCCGCAGCCACCGGATTCGCAGCCGCCGAACCCGCACCCACCGGACCAGCGCCGAGCCCGCAGCCACCGGACCCGCGCCGGACCCGCAGCCGCCGGACTCGCACGCGTCCGAGCCCCGCTCGCCGGACTCGCACTCCGCCCGGCCCACCGGACCCGCACCGGCTCGCACTCGCCCCTCACCCAGTCAGTCCTCACCCAGCCAGCGCTTGCCGAGACGGCGCTTCGCCCAGCCAGCACTCGGCTGAAGCGGCGACCGGCGGGGGCGGCGACCAGCCGGGGGCGGCGAACGGCGGGAGCGATGTCCGGCGGGGGCGACGTCCGGCCCGGGGGGCGCTCGCTGAGGCTGAGCCAGCCGCGGCTCGACCCGCAGCGGCCGGACCCGCCGATCCCAAGCCGCCGAGCCCAAGCCGCGCGCCACGCCCCGCGCCCCCGAGCCGCACGCCAATCCACGCGCCCCAACCCCGCGACCCCGGAACTGCGCCAAGTCCCGCGCGCCCCAAGCCGCGCGCCCCAAGCCGCGCGCCACGCCCCACGACCCCAAGCCTCATCCCAGGCCACGCGACCTCAAGCCGCAGGACTAAGCCCGCGTGTCCCCGGCTGGCGAGGGTCCGGCGCGTGTCCCCCGGCTGGCGAGGGTCGGGCGCTTGGCACCGGTTGGCGAGGGTTCGAGGGCTCGGCGGGGTGCGGCGCCGGGGTCAGGGTGGCGGCTGGTTCCGGACCTGGGCAGGTTGGGCGGCGGAAGCGGGTGCGCGGTAGTCGAGGGTTGGGTCGGCGGAGTTGGGTTGGGTCGGCGGAGTTGGGTTGGGTGGGCGGAGTTGGGTTGGGTGGGCGGAGTTGGGAGGGGGGCGTGGGGTGGGGCGAGGGGGGAGGGCTTGGCTGGGGTGTTGTGGCCCTGTCTTGGAGTCCCTGAGTGTCCCCGTCCCGTCCGCCGTTCCTATTCACGGTATCGCGGGAAATGGCCGGATGTTGCGGATCGTGTATGTCACCCGATGGGGTGGACACCGCGAGACCCGAACGCCGAGGCGCCGGAATCTGAGCACTGCACCGGAGTCTACGCCTTTACCGGTTCCAGGCCATCGCGTTCCGGGTCCACCAAGTACACCCGTGCCTGGGAGATGTCGAAGTACATCCCCACCAACCGCAACGCCCCCGCCCCCACAGCCTCCCGCACGCTCGGGTAAGTCATCAGGTTCTCCAGCTGCTGCGCCACGTTCGCCACCGCCAACCGCTCCACCACCGGCAAGTCCGCCGACCCCGGAGCGTGGAACCGGATCAGGCTCGACTCCGCCGCCCGCAGCCACGACCACAGCTGCGACCCCGGCCTCGCCGACCCGTTCACCAAAGCCTTCATCGCGCCGCAATCCGAGTGCCCGCACACGGCGATCGTCTCGACCGCCAGCACCTCCACCGCGTACTCGACCGCCGCACCCACGGAACAATCCCCGTCGACCGGCACCAAGTTCCCGATGTTGCGCACGCAGAACAAGTCACCCGGCCCACTCGTGGTGATCAAGTTCGGCACCACCCGCGAGTCCGCGCACGTGATGAACAGCTGCCGAGGACGCTGCCCCCGCACCGCCAGCTCCGCCAGGAAAGGACGCACCAGAGGCGCGGCCGACCGCTCGAACTCGTGCATCCCCCGGATCATCGGGTCTGCATCCTCACGAGGCCGAGGCAGCGTCACGGCACGGGAACGCTGCCAGTGCGACCAAGGAGCG
Organism: Saccharothrix sp. CCNWYY140; assembly: GCF_037401995.1. Lineage (NCBI taxonomy): Bacteria > Bacillati > Actinomycetota > Actinomycetes > Pseudonocardiales > Pseudonocardiaceae > Saccharothrix > Saccharothrix sp. CCNWYY140. The sequence continues at coordinate 50,496 of NZ_JBBEGC010000044.1, read as the reverse complement.
AACCAGCGAGGCAACGGCGACAACGGGGTCTTGCGCAACGCCGGAATGCCGCGCGCTGCCTTGGAGAACCACGTGTCGTGCACCTCGTCCACATACACAAGACCACCCAACCGCACGTACCCCGCACGCCAGTCGTCGATGGCCTCGAAAGCGCCGTGGTCCAGGAAATCTATGTGCAGTTCCAGCACGACCTTCTGTCCCAACGGGATCGCGCGCAAGTCCCGCACCAGCCGCCCGACCCCGAGAAACACCAACGAACCCCGGATGACCACGCGCCACCCGTCCGGCTCCTCGACCACCCGCACGGAGCTGTGCGTGAGCCGGTACAGCGACCGCAGAGCCGCCGCCGCGACGCCCAGCAGCACGCCCTCAACCAAGCCCAGCGCGACAACCCCCAGCGCAGTTACGGCGTAAGCGCTGAACTCGCCATGCCGCCACAAGGTCCGCATCCGCCGCACGCTCACCAGCCGCACACCCACAACCAACAGCACACCCGCCAAAGCGGCCAACGGGATCAGCTCCAGCACCGACCCCAGAGCCAGCACGAAAACGGCGATCCACACGCCGTGCAACACGGAAGAAGCCCGCGTCCGCGCACCCGCAGCCACGTTGGTCGAGCCGCGAGCGATGCCGCCGCTCACCGGTAGACCGCCCAGCGAACCGGCGACCGCGTTGGCCACGCCCTGCGCCACCAACTCCCGATCGAGGTCTGCGCGTGGCCCGTCGTGCAGCTTGTCGACGGCCACTGCGGACAGCAGCGACTCCACGGCCGTCACCACCGCGACGGCCAGCACGGCGAACGCGATGCCCCAGAACGTGCCCGAAGGCATCCGCGGCAGCACGATCTGGTCCAGCGCGCCGGACGGCAGGTCCACCCGAGCCACGTCCATCCCGGACCCGACGACGGTCGCCACGAGCACGGCGACCAGCGGCGCCGGGACGTAAGACGAGCGCGGCACCCGTGGCCACAGCACCAACACCGCCACCGCGACCGAACCGACCAACAGCGCGGCGGAGTCCACCGGCGTGAACACCCGCGTCAGGTTCCCCCACACCGTCGACGACGGCGGCCCGCCCAGCACCACCACCAGCTGTCCGATCGCGATGGTCACGCCGATGCCCGCGAGCAGCCCGTGCACGACGGCCGGCGACAGCGACAGGGCGACCCGCCCGACCCGCGTCAAGCCCGCCACCACCTGCACCAGCCCGGCCCCGACGGTGATCATCGCGGTGGCGGCCCACCCGTACTCGGCGATGATCCCGCCGGTGATCAGGACCATGCCCGCCGCCGGCCCGCTGACCTGCATCGGAGCACCACCCAGCGCGCCCGCGACGATCCCGCCCACGGCGGCGGAGATGAGGCCGGCCATCAGCGGCGCGCCGGTCGCGGCGGCGAACCCCAGTGACAGGGGCACGGCGATCAGGAACACCACGAGCGAGGCTGGCACGTCGTAGCGGAGGACTGCGGCCAGCGGAGGGCCGGCGGTGGTGTGTTCGCCGGCGTGGGACTTGTTGGGGCGTGGTCGGTTCATGGACGGGTCCTTTCGAGACAAGGGGTCATCGCCTCCGCACCCGGACGGGGGTACGGAGTGGGGTGGGAGCGAAGGGGCCTAGCGCGGCGGTAAGGGCGGCACGCGGTGCGGCCGGTGGGCTTCGAGCGTGGGCTCGGCCTCGGCGCGGTGGTGGGGGGTCGCCACGGTGGCACCTCCGTGTCGGCGCACATGGGGTCGGCACAGGGGACCGCCAGCCCGCGTCACGCGGCTCGCGTCACCACCATGATGACGACGATGTGGCGCGCCTGACAGCGGTTCCACCCGGTCGTGTTGATCTTCCCCGCACCGTCACAGCAGGTGACGGGCCTACCGCCCGACCGACGCGTAGACCCGGTGAACGGCGAACGCCCCGCAACCCGATCCGATGAACGCGGCGGCTACGTGTCCGACCGCGGCGAACTCGGGCACCAGCCCGTACCAGTCGGCGGTCACGAGGGGGTAGGCCACGACGAGGGCCAGCCACGGACCGCGCAGCACCCCCGGCAGCAGCACCGTCACCGCCCCGGCGGCGGCGAAGGCCACGTAGCTGACGCCGACGTCGGTCACATGGGTCAGGTCGACGGGGTAGGCGCCCCGGGAGATCACCACCAGGACGACCAGGCACGCGCCGACGTGCCCGGCCAGGACGACCGCGACCGCCCGCCACGGCCCCACTTCGCGTTCGAACGCCCCCAGGCACACCGCGAGCGCCGCCAGCACCAGCACCGTGAAGACGAGGGGTTCCGCGGAGTCGAGCACGAACGCGCTGCCCACCAGGGCGTTCACCGGGTGGTCGGCGAGGTTGGCCGGGTTGGTGCTCAATGATTCGCGCATCTGCGCGGTCATCCCGTCGGCGAACACGAACCGCATGAGCAGGGCGAGCCCCGTCACGGCGAGCAGGTAGCCCGCCGTGACGGGGTGGCGCCGGAAGCGTTCACGCACCCGGCAATGGTCGAGCCGCCCGCGTCAGGCGTCCACCTGAGAACGGTCACCTGACCAGAGAGTGTGAAAACTGCCCGCCCGATCGGTGCGCCGGTAGGTGTGCGCGCCGAAGAAGTCGCGCAGGCCCTGCACCAGCGACGCGGGCAGGCGCTCGGAGCGCAGGCCGTCGTAGTAGGCCAGCGCGGACACGAAGCCGGGCGCGGGCACGCCCGCCGACACGGCCTTGACCACGACCCGGCGCCACGCCTCCTCGGCGGCGGCCACCGCGTCCCGGAAGTAGTCGTCGACCAGCAGCGACGCCAGTTCGGGGTTCTTGTCGTAGGCCTCGCGGATGCGGTCGAGGAACCGGGCCCGGATGATGCAGCCGCCGCGCCAGATGGTGGCCATCGCGCCCAGGTCCAGGTCCCAGCCGTACTCGGCGCTGGCCGCGCGCATCTGGTCGAAGCCCTGCGCGTAGGCGACGACCTTGGACGCGTACAGCGCCTGCCGGACGTCCTCCACCAGCGACTGGTCCGGCCGCGAGGGCACCTCCGACGGGCCGAACGCCTCCCGGACCGCGCGCCGCTGGTCGACCCGCCCGGACAGGGACCGCGCGAACACGGCTTCGGCGATGCCGGTGACCGGGACGCCGAGTTCCAGCGCCTCCTGCACGGTCCAGCGGCCGGTGCCCTTCTGCTCGGCCTCGTCGGCGATGACGTCGACCAGGGCCGCGCCGGTGTCGGGGTCGGTGTGCCCGAGCACCTCGGCGGTGATCTCGACCAGGTAGGACTCCAGGTCGCCGGTGTTCCAGCCGCGGAAGACGTCGGCGATCTCGGCGGGGGTCTGGCCGCCGACGCGGTGCAGCAGGTCGTAGGCCTCGGCGATGAGCTGCATGTCGGCGTACTCGATGCCGTTGTGCACCATCTTCACGAAGTGCCCGGCGCCGTCCGGTCCGACGTGGACGCAGCACGGCACGCCGTCCACCTTGGCCGCGATCGCCTCCAGCACCGGCCCGAGGTGCTGGTAGGACTCCTTCGAGCCGCCCGGCATGATCGACGGCCCGTTGAGCGCGCCCTCCTCGCCGCCGGAGATGCCCGTCCCCACGAAGTGCAGCCCGGCCTCCCGCAGGGCGGCCTCCCGCCGGCGGGTGTCGGCGTAGTGCGCGTTGCCGCCGTCGATCACCATGTCGCCGGGTTCGAGCAGCGGCACCAGCTCGTCGATCACGGCGTCGGTCGGCCCGCCGGCCTTGACCATGATGATGATCTGCCGGGGCGTCTGGAGGCTGGCGACCAGCTCCTCCAGCGTCTCGGCGGGCACGAAGTCGCCTTCGTGGCCGTGGTCGGCGATCAGCGCCTTGGTGCGGGCGGTGCTGCGGTTGTGCACGGCTACGCGGAAGCCGTGGCGCGCGAGGTTGCGGGCCAGGTTGCTGCCCATGACGGCGAGCCCGGTGACGCCGATCCGCGCGGGAGCCTCGGAGGTGGTCATCTGCACAGCCTGCCCCAGATCCGGGCGGGTGTGCACGCGCCGGGCACCCCTAGTTCCCGGGATCACGATCACAACGTTCGATGGCGAGGCCGCGTCGGCTTGTCGCGTCGTCTTTCCCGACGATCACGCTTTTCGATCGGCGGGAAACACGGCGCGACGAGCCGACTGAAGGCGGCCGAGCCGCCGCGACGGAGTCGCGGCAATTCAACGCTGTAACATACTGAAACACCTTGTGGAACGGGAGTGCGGATGACGCGGGCGACGGTCCGGGACGTGGCCGCCGAGACGGGGCTGTCGATCGCCACCGTGTCGCGGGTGCTCAACGGTCAGGCGAACGTCGCCGAGCACACCCGTGAGCTGGTGCTGCGCGCCGTCGAACGCCTCGGGGCGCAGGCTCCTCGGCCGCGCAACCGGACGCGGCCGGGCGCGGTGCATGTGCGGTGCCCTTACCTGCTCACCGACTACTTCGGGCTGATCGTCACGTCCGTGGCGGAGGAGCTGGCCAAGCACGGCCGGCGGGTGGTGCTCGACGCGGGCACGTCCGCGCAGAGGACGTCCGTGCTGCCCTCGCTGGGTTCCGGGGACGTGGCCGGGGCCGTGCTGGTGTTGCCGCCGGAGCCGGCCGAGCAGCTGGTCCGGTTGCGGGACCGGAAGTTCCCGTTCGTCGTGGTCGACCCGCGGACGGAGTTGCCGCGGGACGTGGCCGCGGTGTCGGCGGCGCACTTCGCGGGCGCCCGCAAGCTGGTGGCGCACCTGGTGGAGTTGGGGCACCGGAGGATCGGTGTGCTGGGCGGGCCGCGAGACTGGCTGGCCAGTGACAGCCGGTCGGCCGGGTACGCGGCGGCGTTGGCGGACGTGGGTGTGCTGCCCTCCCCCGAGCTGGTGCGGCACGTGGACGAGCCGACCGAGGAGAACGGGTACCTCGCCGCGCGGGACGTGCTGGACCTGCGGGAGTGGCCGACGGCGTTGGTGGCGTTCAACGACAAGATGGCCGTGGGCGCGTTGCGGGCGGCACGGGAGCGCGGGCTCGACGTGCCCGGCGACCTGTCGATCGCCGGGTTCGACGACCTGGACCTGAGCCGCGCGACGACACCGGAACTGACCACCGTCCGCCAGCCCGTCCGGGAAATGGGGCGGTTGGCCGTGACGTTGCTGCTGCGCCTGCTGGACCGGCAGGAAGTCGACGCCCTGCACGTCGAACTGGCCACCGAACTGGTCGTTCGCGGTTCCACCGGCCCCGTTCGCTGACGTTGTTTCCCGGTATTTCCCGGGCTTTTTCCCGCCCTTGACAGCGGTGTTCGGCGCGCTGTTTCCTGTGCCGTACGGGCGTGTTCCACATTTGTTTCATTTGTTGCACTTCGCCGAAAGGAGTTCCGAGGTGCCCTCCCACCATCGGGTCTTCACCACGGTCGCCGCGGTGGCGGCCGTCCTCGCCGCGACCCTGGCCGTCCCTGCCGCCAGCGCCGCCGGCGAGCGGGTCGACGTCTGGCTCACCACCACCTCCGACAGCGGCGGCCGGACGGTGACCCGCGGCCTCCAGCAGCAGGCACCGGTCGCCTTCAGCACCAGTGGCGGCAGCGCCACCCACACCATCACCGTCAACGAAGGCACCACCTACCAGCAGTTCGAGGGCGGCGGTGCGTCCATCACCGACACCACCGCCTACCTGCTGCGCGGCGGCCCGGTCAGCGCCGCCACGCGGGACGCCGTGATGCGCAAGCTGTTCCACCCGGTCGACGGCATCGGGCTGTCGTTCGTGCGCAACCCGATCGGGGCGTCGGACCTGTCCCGGCCGGGCATGGTGTCGCTGGACGACACGTGCTGCGATCTGAACGATTTCGGAACGAACGGATACGACACGAACGTTCGTCTTTTGACCGCTCAGGCGAAGTCGCTCAACCCCGCGCTGCGCGTGAAGGGCGTGCCGTGGAGCGCTCCGGGGTGGATGAAGGACAACGGGCGGATGGACCAGATGGGCTGGCTGAAGTGGGAGTACTACCCCATGTACGCCCAGTACCTGGTCAAGTACGTGCAGAGCTACCAGGCCGCCGGCATCCCCGTGGACTACCTGTCCGTGCAGAACGAGCCGAACTGCTGCCAGGCGTCCAACCCCACCGCGATGAACTACCCCGGCATGAGCTGGAACCCGTCCGGGCTGGTGGAGTTCACCAAGAACCACGTCTACCCGGCGCTGCGCGCGGCCGGGCTGTCGACCAAGGTCCTGGTGCACGACTGGAACTACGGCGACTACGCGAACTTCGGCTCGGGCGTGCTCAACGACGCCGGCGTCCGCAACGACCCGCTGTTCGGCGGCATCGCGTGGCACGGCTACTTCGGCGACCCGGCCGTCGGGACGCAGGTCCACGACCAGTACCCGGGCGTGAAGCAGTTCAGCACCGAGCACTCCGGCGGCACGTGGATCTCCAACCAGCACAACGAGGACATGGCGGACATCGTCAACTACGCCCGCAACTGGAGTGGGAGCCTCGTGAAGTGGTCGTTGGCCCTGAACCAGTTCATGGGTCCGCACAACGGTGGCTGCGGCACGTGCACCGGCCTGATCACCGTGCAGGAGGGCGGATCGCGGGCCGGGCAGGTGGATTACACGATCGAGTACTACACGACCGGGCACCTGACGAAGTTCGTGCGGCCGGGCGCGCACCGGATCGACTCCACCGCGAACAGCACCGTGCAGAACGTGGCCTGGCGCAACCCTGACGGTTCTAAGGCCCTGATCGCGCACAACGGTGGCGAGTCGGCCCAGTCGGTACGGGTGAACTGGGGCAACCAGTCCTTCACCTACACCCTGCCCGCGCGGACCACCGCCACCTTCACGTGGTCGGGCACCCCGGGCTCCGGTGGCGGCGGCGCGATCACCGGTCTGGCCGGCAAGTGCGTGGACGTGGCCGGCGCGGCGACCGCCAACGGCACCGCCGTGCAGCTCTACACGTGCAACGGGACGGCAGCGCAGAGCTGGGCCCGGGGCACTGACGGCACCCTGCGCGCGCTGGGCAAGTGCCTGGACATCGCCGGTCCCAGCTCGGCGGACGGCACGGTGACCCACCTGTGGGACTGCCACACCGGGTCCAGCCAGAAGTGGGCGCACGACTCGTCGGGCCGGCTGGTGAACCAGTTCTCCGGGAAGTGCCTGGACGTCACGGGGAACACCTCGGCGGACGGGACCCGCTTGCAGATCTGGACGTGCACGACGGGCGCGAACCAGAAGTGGACCCTCTGACGCTCCCCTGAGTCGGGCTCGCGGTGTCGGCAGCGCCGCGAGCCCGCAACAGCCGGCGATCAGCGTGGTGGGCGGAGCGTGATCGGCGGCTCGCGCCTGATCTGGTCGCGCAAGCGGTTGCTGATCTGCGGACCCGGTCGTTCTCCCACCGGCTGGATCGGGACCACCGCCAGCCGGTACGCGCCGATCCGGATCGTGAAGCGGTCCGCGTTGTGGACGTGGTGCAGGTACTCCGCGATGTTCGCGTACTCATCGCGCCGGGTGCCCGGCTGCGGGCGGCGGCCCAAAGAATCGCGGGTCGGGACCGGTCGGGGCGCGCGTGCGCCGCCGGTCTGCTGTGCACGCGCCGAGTGCTCCTCGCGGGCGCTCGGCAGCATCGGCTCGGCCAGCGTGAACAGCGCCCCGATCAGCGGCGCGTCGTAGGTCACCAGGGGCATGCCACCCGCCCCCGGCGCGGTCGCCGCCTCGATCACCACCGGGACGTCCTTCAGGTCCACGCCGGCTGCCGTCAGTTCGTCCTGGAGGGCGCGGTACTCGGCTCGGGGCAGGTTCGCGCGCGCCAGCAATCGGGTCATCGCCGGCGCGCCGCGCGCACCCGTGGAGTCGGAGCGACGCGCCTCCAGTTCGGACCGGACGTACTGGGTGATCGCCGCGCCGGTCACACCGAGCTGTGCCAGGCGGGTGATCGCGTTGGCCCAGCTCGGCTCCACGGGCTCGCCGCGCGCGAGGGCGTCGAGGATGCGGGCGATGTTCGTGTCGGCGATGACCCCCGCGCCGATCGGCTGCCGGCCGTGGTGCAGGGTCAGCCCGAGGGAGTTCGGCCGGGGCGAGAGGTCCCACCGCACCGGCGCTCCCTGCCGGTACTCCACGCCGGGGTTCATCACGATCGGTGCGCGCGGGCCGGTGGCCACCACGCCCGCGGTGCTCGGCGCACGCGTCGCCGCGCGGATCCGGGCCGCGCCGCGGGCCATCACCGCCGCGCCGAGCAGGCCGTCCACCGGGGCGGCTTGCCCGGCGATCGCGGCCAGTTCGTGCACGTCGGCCCCGCGGATCGTGGCCACGAGCAGCACCAGGGACGTGAACGGCCCGGCGGCACGCAGTGCCTCCAGCTCGTTCGAGATCGACGGCCGCACCTCCCGCAACCCCGTCCGCGCCTGCTCCGCGACCGCCGCCAACTCGGCCAGCCGCCGCGCGCGCAACGCCTCCAGCCGCTCCACCAGGGCGGGCAGGGCGGCGGCGACGCGGTCCCGGTCGGCGGCGTTCAGCTCGGCGTGCTCGGGCCACGTGGGCGCGACGACGAGGTTGCGGATCGCGTGCTCCACGGTCCGTGCCTGGTCCTGCGTGGGCCGGTCCGCCACGACGGTCGCCGGCTCGACGCGCGCCACCCAGGCGAGGAACGCGCGGTGCAACGCCCGTTCGTTGGCGCCCATGTCCGGCATGGGCGTCCGGGGCACGCCCTGTTCCCACACCCTCGACCGCCGGTCCGCCGCCCGCTCCTCCTGGACCGCGCGCTCCGCGTTCCGCCGCTCCCCGCGCAGCTCGGCGTCCCGCGCCACCGCCGCGAGCGCACGCTCGTCCGCATCGGCGACCCCGCTCTCCAGCTCGTCGGCGAGCCCGCGCAGCAGCTCACCGCCACCGCTGAGCGTCGAGAGCCGGTCGAGGATGTCCGCGCTGCCGTGGTGCTGCGCCCGCGCCTGCTCGGCGTGGGAGGGGTCGCGCGCCATGCGGAGGAACTCGGCCGCCACGTCGTCCCGGTGCCGGGCGGGCAGTTCCCGCAGGTCACCCAGCACTGACCGGACCTCGCCGTCCACGGCCCGGGACAGGTAGCCCGCGGCGACCCGCCGCGCGTCCCCACCCCACAGGAACCGCTGCACCGCCGCGTTGCCCGCCTGCCGCTGCAACGCGAGCAGCCCGGGGAGTGCAGGCTGCACCCCCCGCCGTCGGTCCGGCCGGGACGACCGAGGTGGTTCCGCGCGCTCTCGCACGGTCGGACCCTAGGTCGGCCCACCGGTCCGGTCGCCGCCCCGATGGACGGACTTCCGGGCAGAAGTCGACGGCCCGGGACGACGAGCCGGGTCGGCGGATGAGAGCCGCCGAACGCGCGGGCAGCGGTCCGCGGGCGAGTGCCGCCGAACGCGCGGGCAGCGGTCGGCGGCACTGCGGCTGAGTGCCGCTCAGCGGTTGACCTGGTAGTTCGCCGGCGCGTAGGCCCACACGACGCCGCCGCCCTGACCGCTGTTGCCGCCGCCGAGGAGCACCTTGCCGTCCGGCGCGACCGCCGGGCTGGTGTTGGCCACGGTGTCGGTCCGCGAGTAGTAGAGCAGCGCCCCGGTCTTGGCGTCGAAGGCTTGGAACGCCCCGCTCGCCGCGCCGCCCGCCGCGATGCCGCCCGTGTAGGCGACGCCGTTGACCACCGCCGGGGTGGTCGGCTGGTTCAGGCCGGCGTCGGCGGTCGCCTTGGCCCACAGCCCGGATTCGCTGTCGACGTAGACGATGTGGGTCTTGGTCGGCACGTACACGATGCCATCCACCACCGCCGGGGCCTGGACCCGGCCGCTGTAGGTGGACGGGCGGCCGGTGTCGTAGTTCCACCGGATCGCGCCGCCGGTCGTCACCGACACCGCGCGCACGGTGCCCGAGTGCGGGGACGACGGGTGGTTGACCGCCGCGTACAGGTGGGTGCCGTCGGTGGCCAGCACGTCGGCGATCCGGCCCTCGAAGCCCTGGATGCGGGTCGCGGTCCCGGTGGCGCCGGCGGTCGGCGGGATGACGGACATGATCCGCCCGTCGAAGGTGCCGACGTAGACGGTGCCGCCGAGCACGGTCGGCGAGGCCAGCAGGGGGTGCTGGGCGTCGGAGCCGCCGACGTTGGCGGTCCAGGTGGCCGTGCCGGTGGCCTGGTCCAGGGCGAGGACGTCACCGTTGTGGCCCGTCGCGTAGACCGTGTCTCCGACCAGGACCGGGCCGTTCGCCCAGCCCTTGCTCGGCATCTGCGTCCGCCACACGAGCCGGGGGCGCGGGACGCCGTCCGGGCCGGGAACCGGCGGGGTCACGTCGTCGAACGCGCACACGAAGCCCGCGATGGTGCTGACGAAGACCTTGCCGTGGCCCACGGCGGCCTTGCCGTAGATGCCGTTGAAGCACTCGTTCGTGCTCCAGGTCGGGGTGAAGCCGGGGCCGGCCGTCCCGGTGGCCAGCGGGAACTTGGTCAGGTGGCCGTTCTCGTCGCCGACGTAGACGTGCTCGCCCGCCACGACCGGCGACGCGTAGTACTTGCCCGCGCCGAAGTGGCTGGACCAGGTCGGCGCGAGGCTCGGCGCGGTGGCCGGGCTCGCCGGTGTCGGGTTCGCTCCGGCGGACGGTACGGCGCTGGTCAGCAGGGCCGCGGCGGCGATCGCCAGGGCGGCCGGCCCGGTTCTGTTCTTGGTGGCCATCGTGCACTCCTCGGGGGTGAGCGGCCGGCGGGGTGCCGACGACTTCCGAGATGAGCGCGGTGGGCCGTTTGATGCAGTCAGGCGGCCAGGACGGAGGCGGCCATGCCGATGAGGGCCGTGCCGCAGAGGCGTTCGAAGACCGGGCGGACCTTCGGGCGGGTCAGGAGGGTGGCCAGGCGGCCGGCGATCGGGACGACCACCGCCCAGAACGCGGCGAACACGCCCACCGCGACCGCCGACAGCAGCGCCGCCTGGGGCAGGGGTGGGGCGGTCGGGTCCATCGCCTGCGGGACGAGGCTGAGGAAGGTCAGCATGACCTTCGGGTTGAGCAGGTCGCACAGGAAGCCGCGCAGGAACACCGACCGGTCCGAGCGCGGGGGCGCCGTCGCCGCGCCGCGTGAGCGCAGGGTCATCACGCCCAGGTACACCAGGTAGACCGCGCCGACCGCCTTGACCACGAGCAGGGCCGTGGGCGCGGCGGCGACGAGGGCGGACAGGCCGACCGTGGCCAGGGTCGCGTGCACGAGCAGGCCGGTCAGCACGCCCAGCGCGGTGAGGGCGCCCAGGCGCAGGCCGCGCACGGCGTTGCCGGTGACGAGCACGAAGTCCGGGCCGGGGACGATCGTGATCACCACGAGGGCCAGCAGGAAGGAGGTCCAAGCGATGTGCACGGCGGACAGTCCACGATGGAGGTTCGGTTCTGCGCCACCGGTTCAGTAGAGTGTTCGGCTGTGACGGAAGTAGCCGAACTGGATTCGGTTGACTGGCGCATTCTGGAGGAGTTGCAGAACGACGCCACCCTGCCGAACCGGACCCTGGCCGACCTGGTCGGGCTCGCGCCCTCGACGTGCCTGCAACGGGTGCGCCGCCTGCGGGACCTGGGCGTGATCACCGGGTTCCACGCGGTGGTCGACCCGCGCACGACGGGCCTGCCGCTGGAGGCGGTGGTGTCGGTGAACGTCCGGCCGCACACCCGGCCGGTGGTGGCCGCGTTCCGGGCGTTCGTGATGGCGCAGCCGGAGACGCGCTCGTTGTTCCACGTCAGCGGGACGGCGGACTTCCTGATCCACATCGCGGTGGCCGACAGCACCCACTTGCAGGCCTTCCTGATGGACAAGATCGCCTCGCGCACCGAGGTGCGCAACCTGACCAGCTCGGTCGTGCTGGAACGCGTCGAGACCCGAGCCCTGACCCCACCCACCGACCGCCGCCCGACCCACCGCCGGCGCCGGGTGTAGGCCGTTCACGAGGTCGGGCGCACACCGGTTAACGTGCGGGTATGCAGCCTGACGAGTTCCGCCGCATCGGCCACGAGGTGATCGACTGGATCGCCGACTACCGCGAGCGCGTCGGCGACCTGCCCGTGCGGTCGCAGGTCGAGCCCGGCTGGGTGCGCTCACAGCTGACCCCGCTCCCGGAACGGGGCGAGGGTTTCACCGGCCTGCTCGACGACCTGGACCGGGTCGTGGTGCCGGGCACGACCCACTGGCAGCACCCGGGGTTCTACGCGTACTTCCCGTCCAACGCGTCCCTGCCGTCGGTGCTGGGCGACCTGATCTCGTCCGGCCTGGGCGTGCAGGGGATGCTGTGGTCCACCTCGCCGGCCGCCACCGAGGTCGAACAGCACCTGATGGACGAGCTGGTCGGCGCGATGGGCCTGCCATCCGCGTTCGTCGGGGGCGGCGTCATCCAGGACACCGCGTCCTCGGCCGCACTGGTCGCCATGCTCGCCGCGCTGCACCGGGGTTCGGGCAAGTGGCGACAGTCCGGTGTGGACGGTACCGAGACGGTTTACGTGTCCTCGCAGACGCATTCGTCCATCGAGCGGGCCGCCCGCATGGCCGGCCTGGGTGAGGAATCGGTGCGGTCGATCCCGGTCGACGACGTGCTGGCGATGGATGTCGCCGAGCTCGCACGCCAGATCCAGTCCGATGTGGACAGTGGACGGCGACCGGTGCTGGTGTGCGCCACCATCGGCACCACGGGCACGGGCGCGGTCGACCCCGTCGCCGAGATCGCCGAGGTGTGCGCGCGACACGGGATCTGGCTGCACGTCGACGCCGCGTGGGCGGGTCCGGCGGCGCTGTGCCCGGAGTTCCGGGGGATCTTCGCGGGGGTCGAGCGGGCGGACTCGTTCTGCGCCAACGCCCACAAGTGGATGCTGACGGCGTTCGACCTGTCCCTGTTCTGGACCGCGCACCCCGATGTCCTGGTGGACGCGCTGACGATCCTGCCGGAGTACCTGCGCAACAGCGCCACGGAGTCCGGCGCGGTCGTGGACTACCGCGACTGGCAGATCCCGCTGGGCCGCCGGTTCCGGTCGTTGAAGCTGTGGTCGGTGCTGCGCTGGTACGGCCTGGAGGGCGTGCGCGCCCACCTGCGCGGGCACGTGGACCTCGCGGCGAAGCTCGCGGAGTGGGTGGAAACCGACGAGAACTGGGAACTGGTCGTCCCGCGCTCCCTGTCCCTGGTCACCATCGCCCACCGCGACGGCGACGAGGCCACACGGCGAGCGATGGACGCGGTCAACGCGGCCGGCACAGCGTTCCTCACCCACACGACGGTGAACGGCCGGTTCGCGGTCCGGGTCGCCATCGGGGCCGAGGCGACCCGCGAGGAGCACGTCCGGGCGATGTGGGAGGCGCTGCGGTCTAACGCGTGACCAGGGCGGGCAGGTCGAACGTGACCGGGAAGGGGTTGAGGACCTCGACCTTCCCGTTCCCGCTCGCCACGACCTTGTAGCCGCCGTCGACCAGGTCGAACGCGGTCAAGGTGATCGGGTCGTCCAGTTCCAGCAGCCAGTAGTGCGGGATGCCGGCGTCGGCGTACTCGATTGGCTTGACGATGCGGTCGGTGCGCCCAGTCCCAGGCGACACGATCTCCACTGCCAGCAAGACATCGTCGGCGTCAAAGCGCGCCGGGTGCTGCATCGCGCGCTCAGTCGGGACGACGACGAAGTCTGGAGCACGCACAGTGACGGGAGGCACCGGGTCCACGAGGATGTCGACATCGGGCACCGCACAGAAGTCCTGCGGCAGTTGCTCGTCGAACCAGGTACCCAGGCGCTTCAGCGCGAGTTGATGCTTCGATGCCGGCCTCGGCGTCACGACCAGGACTCCTTCGACCAGCTCAAGGTGATGCGACTCGTTCTCCGGCAGCGCGTCCCACTCTTCGAGTGTGAGCAGGTGGTCGGGCCACAGCATGGCGCTCATTTCGAACCCACCTCTCATCCAGCGCTCTCCTCATCACCGAGTGTAGCGAAGTCATCGCATCAAGCGGAGCAGGCCTTCCTGGACCACGGTCGCGACCAAGCGGCCGTCCTGGGCGTAGAACCGGCCCGTGGCCAGGCCGCGCGCGCCGGATGCCGAAGGGGACTCGCAGTCGTACAGGAACCACTCGTCAGCCCGGAAGCGGCGGTGGAACCACATGGCGTGGTCCAGGGAGGCGCCCAGCAGCTTGTCGGTGCCCCAGTACACGCCGTGGCGGACCAGGACCGAGTCCAGCAGGGTCATGTCCGACGCGTACGCCAGCACGCACACGTGCAGCATGTCGTCGTCGGGCAGTTTGCCGTCCGCGCGCATCCACACCTGGCTGCGGGCCTCGCCCGGGCCGTCCTCGCGCGCACGCCACGGCGGCTCGGTCACGTACCGGATGTCGATGGGGCGAGGCAGCCGGGCCATGCCGACCTTCTCCAGGTACCCGGTCGCCGACTCGGCGTAGGTGGGCAGGGAGTCCGGTGACGGGACCGCGGGCATGGGCTCGAAGTGGTCCATGCCGTCCTCGTCGAGCTGGAACGAGGCCGACAGGGCGAAGATCGCCTTGCCGTGCTGCACCGCGACCACTCGCCGGGTCGTGAACGACCGGCCGTCGCGGATGCGGTCGACCTCGTACACGATCGGGACGGTCGGGTCACCGCCTCGGATGAAGTACGAGTGCAGGGAGTGCACCCGGCGCTCCGGCGGGACGGTCCGCCCCGCGGCCACCAGGGCTTGGCCCGCTACCTGACCGCCGAACACCCTCACGGGGGACTCGGCGGGCGACACCCCGCGGAAGATGTTCTCCTCGATGCGCTCCAGGTCCAGCAGCGCCACGAGGCGGTCGAGCACGGGCTGCCCGTGCGGTACGCCGTCGGTGTCCAGCGGTACGTCCGCGTAGCCGGCGGTAGCGGCGGCACGGGCAGCCTCGGTCACGTCATCCCCTAAGCGTGGTCTTCCTCCCCCAGGCGGTGCACCCGGATGAGGTTGGTCGAGCCGATGGTGCCAGGCGGGGAGCCTGCCACGACGACGACCAGGTCGCCGGGCTGGTACCGGCCGATGTGCAGCATCGACTGGTCCACCTGGCGGACCATCTCGTCCGTCGAGTCCACCTTAGGCACCAGGAACGTCTCGGTGCCCCACGTGAGAGAAAGCTGACTGCGCACGCTCGGTTCCGGCGTGAACGCCAGCAGCGGCAGGTGGGTGTGCAGGCGGGCCAGGCGGCGCACCGTGTCACCCGACTGCGTGAACGCGACCAGGGCCTTGGCGTTGAGCCGCTCGCCGATGTCGCGGGCCGCGTAGGAGATGACGCCGCGCTTGGTGCGCGGGACGTGGGTCAGCGGCGGGACCTGCACGGACTCGGTCTCGACGGCCTCGATGATCCGGCCCATCGTGCGCACGGTCTCGATGGCGTACCGGCCCACGGACGTCTCGCCGGACAGCATCAGCGCGTCCGCGCCGTCGAGCACGGCGTTGGCCACGTCGGAGGTCTCGGCGCGGGTCGGGCGCGAGTTGGTGATCATCGAGTCGAGCATCTGGGTCGCCACGATGACCGGCTTGGCGTTCTCGCGGGCGATCTGGATCGCGCGCTTCTGCACCAGCGGGACGTGCTCCAGCGGCAGCTCGACGCCCAGGTCGCCGCGGGCGACCATCACGCCGTCGAACGCCAGCACGATGGCCTCGAGGTTGTCCACCGCCTCGGGCTTCTCGACCTTGGCGATGACCGGGCGGCGGCCGTGGCCGACGCGGTCCATCACCTGGTGCACCAGGTCGATGTCGGCCGGCGAGCGGACGAAGGACAGGGCGATGAAGTCGACGCCCAGGTTGAGCGCGAACTCCAGGTCCTCGATGTCCTTCTCCGACAGCGCCGGCACGGACACGTCCATGCCGGGCAGCGAGAGGCCCTTGTTGTTGCTGACCGGGCCGCCCTCGGTGACCTCGCAGACCACGTCCGGGCCCTCGACGTCGGTCACGACCAGGCCGACCTTGCCGTCGTCCACCAGCAGCCGGTCGCCGACCTTGGCGTCCTGCGCCAGCTGCTTGTAGGTGGTGGAGACGCGGTCGTGCGTGCCCTCGACGTCCTCGACGGTCACCCGGACGACGTCACCGGTGCGCCACTCGACGGGGCCGTGCGCGAACCGGCCGAGCCGGATCTTGGGGCCCTGGAGGTCGGCGAGGATGCCCACCGCGCGCCCGCTGCGGTCCGATGCGGCGCGGACCAGGTCGTAGACCTGCTTGTGGTCGGCATGGCTGCCGTGGCTGAAGTTCATCCTGGCCACGTCCATACCGGCCGCTACCAGCTCGTTGACCTTGTCCTCGGTCGCGGTGGCAGGGCCCAGCGTACAGACGATCTTCGCGCGTCGACTCACGTCTGGAGAGACTAGTCCCCTTCACTGGACCGATCAGGATGTACCGGGGGGTAATCTCGCCGAAACAGGCAGAATCTGGGGTGTGGGCCGCAGAATCCTCCCGTTCGTGACCGCCGTGTTGCTCAGCGTCATCGTGCTGTTCACCCCCCAGTCAGGCGTCCCGGACTCCCCGCCGGGCACCGACAAGGTCGTGCACACGCTGCTGTTCGCCCTCCTGGCGGGGACCGGGCTGTGGGCGCGGCTGCCGCTGTGGCCGCTGCTGGGCGGGCTGGTGGCCTACGCGGCGGTGTCGGAGGTGGTGCAGGCGGTGGTCACGAGCCTGGGGCGCGGCGGGGACGTCGTGGACGGCCTGGTGGACGTCCTGGGCATCGGGCTGGGGTGGCTGGTGGCGCGGCGCGCGCTCAGCGGAACCCGACCTCGGTGACGCCGATGTGGTCGGCGCACCAGTCGACCAGTGGGTTCACCTCGCGCCAGGCCCCGCGGACGCGGTCGAGGCACTCCGGCTCGTGCAGGGTGTCGTCGGGCGGCCACACCTTCGCCACGTAGAGCCGCTTGTGCTTGGCCAGCTCCACGCGCGGGTGCTCGGGGTCGACGCCCTTCGGGGCGCGCTTGAGCTTGTCGCCGCGCACCTCCCACCCCTGCCCGGCGAGCTTCTTCAGGATCTTCTCCAGGGCCTGGCCGCGCAGGTCGTCGGTGACCGACTCGCGGTAGCGGGCGATCTGGTCGGAGGCCATCGCGAACGAGCCGCCCGCGACGAACAGGCCCGCGGTGCCGACCTGGACGTAGTGCGCGCCGCCGCCGCGCCCGAGTTCGACGATGCCGCCGCAGTGGTCCTTGTACGGCGTCTTGTCCTTGCTGAAGCGCACGTCCCGGTAGGGCCGAAAGACCTTACCTTTGCCGAACTCGCCTTCCAGCTCCGCCAGCAGCGCCTCCATCGGCGCGCGCACGTCGGACTGGTAGACGTGCTTGTTGTCCTCCCAGAACGCCTTCGAGTTGTCGACCGCCAAGCCGTCGAAGAAGTCGATGGCGTGCTCTCCGAAGCCCGTGAATTCCACGGCGCACAGCTTACGTTCGTCCATTCGTGGCACCATTCGAACGCTCTATAGCGGACAATCACGGACCGGTGACGTTATGTGCATAATCGGCTGAGTGGGTAGGAAATCGGCGTTGGCCGGTTGGCTGCGCGAACTCGACGCGCCGGGTCTCAAGGACGTCCTCGCGCTGCGCCGGGACGCGGCGGACACCCGGCCGCGGTCGCTGCGCGCGCTGGCCGACGAGCTGTCGACGGCGTCGTCGTTGCGCCTGGCGGTGGAGGGCCTGGACCGGGGCTGCCGGGACGTGCTGGACGCGGTGCTCGCGCTGCGGGGTCCCGAGGACCGGGTCGGCGTGGACGCGCTCGCGGAGAGCCTGCGGTGCAACGGGAAGGCCGGGCGGGCCGAGCTGAAGCGGACGCTGGCCGAGCTGCGGGCGCGGGCGCTGGTGTGGCCGGTGGGCGACGCGCTGTGCGTGGCGCCGAACCTGCGCCCGTCCGCCCTGGAACCGCCCCGGCGGATCACGCCCGCGCCGCGCGCGCCCCGGCGGGTGGTGCAGAACCGGGTGTTCGCCGACCGGGCCGCGACCGCGTTCGCGACGTCCACTGTGGACGGCGTGACCCGGCTGGTCGACCTGTGCGACGGCGAGGTGGTCAGCGCGCGGGGCGGGGTCGGGGTGCGGGAGCTGCGGCGGATCGCGGCGCTGCTGCGGGCCGACGAGGCGCGGACCCGGCTGTGGCTGGAACTGGCCGTCGAGGCGCGGTTGTTGGCGCCCGCGGACTGCGACCGGCGGGTGGTGCCGACGACCCGGTCGGACGCGTGGCGCGGCGCCCCGCCGTCGGACCGCCTGGCGGCGCTGGCCAAGGCGTGGCCGCGGATGGTGTGGCAGCCGGGGAAGTCGCGGCCGGCGCTGGCGGACCCGTTGTCGTGCGGTGACATCACCCGGCGCGGGGTGCTGGAGCAGTTCGCGCTGCTGGGCGAGGACGAGGCCTTCGAGCACCGGCACGAGGTGGTGGCGGAGCTGTCGTGGACCCAACCCGCTTTCCACGGTTCCGTCGTGACGGAGGCCGCCCTGGTCGAGGCGGAGGCGATCGGGCTGGTGGCCCTGGGCGCCTTGACGGCCTTGGGCCGGGCGGTGCTGGCGGGGCGCGAGTCGGAGGTGGCGGACCGCTTCGTCCCGCCGGCGGTGACCACGGCGTTGCTGCGCCCGGACCTGACCGCGGTGGTCGGCGGGTTGCCCGACGACGAGCTGTCCGCCGTGCTGGACCTGGCCGCCGACGCCGCCGAGGGCGGCTGGCGGTTCACCGGCGCGAGCGTGCGCCGGGCACTGGACGCGGGCCACACCCCCGACCGCCTGCTGGCCCGGCTGGCGTCGATCGCGGAGCACGGCGTGCCGCAGCCGGTCGAGCACCTGGTGCGGGAGGTGGCGCGGCGGCACGGGCGGATCAGCGTGACCGCGGTGGCCAGCTGCGTGCGGGCGGACGACCCGGAGCTGCTGACCGAGATCGCGGGCCACCGCTCCCTGACACCGTTGTCGTTGCAGTTGCTGGGCCCCACCGTGCTGGCCTCGGCGAAACCGGCGGACGAGACGCTGGCCCTGCTGCGGGCCGCCGGCTACGCCCCCACGGCGGACGGCGTGCTCGACCGGACCCCGCGCCGCCGCGTCGAGCCGCCGCCCCGGAAGATCCCGGCGTGGCGGCGCTGGCGGGCGTCGCTGACCGACCAGGAGCTGGGCAAACTGGCCGTGGCCCTGCTGGAGCGGGAACGCCCCCGACCCCGGCTCATGCCGCCGAGGGTGGAGTCGAAGCGGTTGACCACCGTGCGGTTGCTGCGCGACCAGTCGCTGGTGCTGCCGGACTCGGAGGTCGTGCTGCTGGCCGAGGCGCTGGTGACCAGGACGTCGGTGGAGATCGCGGTGGCCGACGGTCCGCGCACGACCATCCGGCACGTGATCACGCCGGTGGACCACGCGGCCGGCAACCTGACGGCCAACGACCCGCACGGCGAGCAGCGCGAGTTCCTGGTGGGCCACATCCGGTCGGTGAAGCCGGTGCGGTAGTCAGACGTCCAGCGCCCAGCCCGGGTGGTCGACGAAGGGGTTGCGGTTGCCCTGGATCTCGGCGATGGCCGCGTTCCGGTGCAGTTCGTGGTCGGTGACCGGGTCGCGTTCGTGCCACCTGATCAGTTCCGGCACCAGGGCGTCGTCCACGATCCCGGGGTAGCGGACCAGGAAGTACAGGGTCGCGCGGGCCACCTGGCCGTTGCTCTCCCACGGGTCCGGCCGCACGTCGCCGACCTCGCGGGCGAACTGGTGGTGCAGGTCGCCCCGCATGGGTTCGCGGCGGTCGAACAGGGTCTGGGGCACGGCGTGCTCGCAGTGGAACGGCAGGGCCTGCTCCAGGACGTCGAACTCCGCCAGCAGCGTCCCCGGGTCGGGCAGGCCCACCGCCGCCAGGTCGCGGAACCGCCTCGCCCGCGCCGCCTCCGCCTCGACGTCGGCCCGGATCAGCTCGACCGGGTCCAGTGCCGCGCCCGAGTGCAGGCTGCGCAGCTTCAGGTCCGGGTGCAGGTCCACCCACGGGTACAGCATCCGGCACGGGCGGTACGCGGGACGGCGGACGTGGGTGGTGGTCAGCAGCTCGTGCAGGGACTGGCGGGACGGGTGGACGCCGGCGTAGTAGCGATCGCGGGCGTGCCGGTCGGCGTCCGGGTCGTAGTAGACGCGGTTGCGGCCGATGTCCAGGTTGACCAGGGCCGCTCGCAGTTCCGAGTCGGCTTCGACCACGAGCGGGGTGGCCGGGTCGAAGACCTGGGCGCGCAGGTGGGCCGCCTCGCCGGTGAGCGGGCGTTCGCGCAGCGACCGGAGCACCCGGCTGATCCGCACGCCCTCGCCGGCCGGCCACGCGCTGCCGTCCGCCACGCCCGAGTGGTGCAGCGCGACGACCTCCCACTGGTCGTTGAAGACCGGACCGCCGGACACCTCCAACCCCGGCTCGTAGTGCACGTAGTTGTCCAGCACGTCCACGAGCACATGCTCGCGCAATCCGAACTGCTTCGGCCCGTCCGCCGGGAACCGCACCGAGGTCAGCCGCTCACCGAGGATCGCCTTCCCCTCCTGCTCGACCAGGTGCAGGTGGGGCGGTAACGACCCCTCCCGCACGGCCACCACGGTGAAGTCCAGCACGAGGTCCGTCACGAAGAACCGCTCCGGGCACAGCTCGGTCGCCCCGTCGTCGAACTCGACCTCGGCCCGTGCCGCGTCGGTCACGCTGGGCAACGCGGTGTTGGTGGTCAGCAGCAGGACCGGCGAGATGAGCACCCCGGTCGCGCACCGCCCGGCCACCCGCACCCGCCCCACGGCCCGCGCCGCCGCCAGGCCGCAGTCCAGGAACCCGGCGTCCACCACGCAGTTGCGGCCCAGCAGCCGGTCCAGGTCCAGTTCGCGCGGACCCGACCGCAGCACCGACGCGCCGCCCTCGACGGCCGCGGCCAACTGCCAGTCGATGCCCAGCCGGTCGAGGCGGTGGGTGACGCGGTGCGGGGTGTCGGTGTGCAGGACGCCCCGGCGCTCCACCGTCGTGCGCGCGTGCTTGCGCTGTGCGGCACGACCTTCGTAGCGGGCGCGCGTGGCGGCCAGGCGGGACAGCAGCGCGTCGGACGTCATCGCCCACACCTCCCTGGCTTTGGGGATAGCGTCGGGAGAAGTGGCCCCGCCGTTACGCACGAAAAAGGGAGCGGTCCGGAGTGGACCGCTCCCTCACAAAGCCCGGAGGACTACACCACCGCGAGCGGCAGCTGGTTGGGGATGACCGGGGAGGGCAGGTCCGACGAGCCGGTGAGGAACCTGTCGACCGCGTTGGCCACCGAGCGGCCCTCCGCGATCGCCCACACCACCAGGGACGCGCCCCGGTGGGCGTCGCCGCACACGAACACGCCCGGCGCCTGCGTCTGCCAGTCCGAGCCGCACGAGATGGTGCCGCGCGTGGTCAGCGGGACGCCCAAGCCGTCCAGCAGCGGCATGTGCTCGACGCCCTCGAAGCCGATCGCCAGCAGCACCAGGTCCGCGGGCAGCACCTCGACCTCCTCCGACGTCGGCACGACCTGCCGCCGCCCGGAGGCGTCCTTCTCCACCCGCACCTTGCGCAGCTGGATCTGGCGCACGTGGCCGTCCTCGTCGCCGATGAACTTCTCCACCGCGACCGCGAACTTCCGCTCCCCCGCCTCCTCGTGGGCGGGGTAGGTGCGCAGGATCCACGGCCACAGCGGCCAGGGGGACCGCGCGTCGTCGCGCTGCGACGGCGGCTGCGGGTACTGGTCGAGCTGGAGGACCGACGCCGCGCCCTGTCGGGACGCGGTGCCGTAGCAGTCCGCGCCCGTGTCGCCGCCGCCGATGATCACGACGTGCTTGCCGGCGGCGTCGATGGCCGGCGCGCCGTCGCCCTCGCACGCGCGGTTGGCGGGCACGAGGTGCTCCATCGCCAGGTGGATGCCCTTGAGGTCGCGCCCCGGAGTGGTGGTGTCGTCCCGGCCGCGCAGCGCGCCGACCGCCAGGACCACGGCGTCGAACTGCTCGCGCAGCTCCTCGACCGTCAGGTCCACGCCGACCTCGCAGCCGGTGACGAACTTGGTGCCCTCCCGGCGCAGCTGGGCCAGCCGCCGGTCCAGGACCTTCTTCTCCATCTTGAACTCGGGGATGCCGTAGCGCAGCAGCCCGCCGAGCCGGTCGTCCCGCTCGAAGACGGTGACCTCGTGGCCGGCGCGGGTCAACTGCTGGGCCGCCGCCAACCCGGCCGGGCCGGAGCCGACGACCGCGACGCGCTTCCCGGTCGACACGTGGGACTGCCAGGGCTGGACGAGCCCCTGCTCCCACGAGACGTCCGCGATGGTCTCCTCGACCCGCTTGATCGCCACCGCGCCGCCGGCGTCGTGGCTGATCGCCAGCACGCACGCCGCCTCGCACGGCGCCGGGCACAGCCGCCCGGTGAACTCCGGGAAGTTGTTGGTGGCGTGCAGCCGCTCCGAGGCCATCTCCCAGTCGCCGCGGCGGACCAGGTCGTTCCACTCGGGGATCAGGTTGCCCAGCGGGCAGCCCGCCGACCCCGAGTGGCAGAACGGGATGCCGCAGTCCATGCACCGGGTGGCCTGGGTGCGCACCTCGCGGTCGCGGACCTCCGGCTCGACGTGCGCGTACACCTCGTGCCAGTCGTCCAGCCGCTCGGCGGCGGGCCGCTTCGGGGCGTCCTTGCGGGTGTGCTTGAGGAAACCGTACGGGTCAGCCACGGGAGGCCTCCATGATCGCCTGGTCGACGTCCCTGCCCTCCGCGCGAGCGAGCCGCATCGCTTCGAGCACGCGCTGGTAGTCGCCGGGCATGACCTTGGTGAACGATGCGGACCGGCGGGGCCAGTCGCCCAGCAGCGACGCGGCCACGGCCGACCCGGTCAGCTTGTGGTGCTTCTCCACCACGTCGCGCAGCCAGCGCAGGTCGTCCGCGCCGGGCCGCTGGAGCTCGACCATCGCCTGGTTGACGTCGGCGGGGTCGAGGTCGAGCACGTAGGCGATGCCGCCGGACATGCCGGCCGCGAGGTTGCGGCCGGTGGGGCCGAGCACCACGGCCCGGCCGCCGGTCATGTACTCGAACGCGTGGTCGCCCACGCCCTCGGCGACCGCGAGCGCACCGGAGTTGCGCACGCAGAACCGCTCGCCGACGCGTCCGCGCAGGAAGATCTCGCCGGAGGTGGCGCCGTAGCCGATCACGTTGCCCGCGATGACCTGCTGCTCGGCGGCGAACGGCGCGTCCGGGTGCGGGCGCACGACGATCCGCCCGCCGGACAGGCCCTTGCCGACGTAGTCGTTGGCGTCGCCGACCATCTCCAGCGTGATGCCGCGCGGCAGGAACGCGCCCAGCGACTGGCCCGCGGACCCGGTGAAGGTCACGTGGATGGTGTCGTCGGGCAGGCCGTCGCCGCCGAACCGGCGGGTGACCTCCGCGCCCAGCAGCGTGCCGACGGTGCGGTTGACGTTGCGCAGCGGCAGTTCCAGGCGCACCGGGTGCGCGTCCTCCAGCGCCGCCTCGGCGAGCTGGATGAGCGTGCGGTCCAGCGCCTGCGCCAGGCCGTGGTCCTGCTCGCGGACCCGGCGCTTGGCCGTGCGGTACGGGGTGTCGGGCACCTCGAACACCGGCGTCAGGTCCAGGCCCGACGCCTTCCAGTGCTCGACGGCGGAGTCGGTGCGCAGCAGCTCGGCGTGGCCCACGGCCTCGTCGATGGTGCGGAAACCCAGTGCCGCCAGGTGTTCCCGGACCTCCTGCGCGACGAACTCAAAGAAGTTCACCACGTGCTCGGCCTGGCCGGTGTAGCGCTTGCGCAGCTCGGGGTTCTGCGTGGCCACGCCCACCGGGCAGGTGTCCAGGTGGCAGACCCGCATCATCACGCAGCCCGCGACGATCAGCGGCGCGGTGGCGAAACCGAACTCCTCGGCGCCGAGCAGGGCGGCGACCACGACGTCCCGGCCGGTGCGCAGCGCGCCGTCCACCTGGACGGTGATGCGGTCGCGCAGGCCGTTGAGCAGCAACGTCTGCTGGGTCTCGGCCAGGCCGATCTCCCACGGAGTGCCCGCGTGCTTGAGCGAGTTCAGCGGGGACGCGCCGGTGCCGCCGTCGTGGCCGGAGATCAGCACGACGTCCGCGTGCGCCTTGGCCACGCCCGCCGCGACCGTGCCGACGCCGACCTCGCTGACCAGCTTCACGTGGACGCGGGCCTGTTCGTTGGCGTTCTTCAGGTCGTGGATCAGCTGCGCCAGGTCCTCGATGGAGTAGATGTCGTGGTGCGGCGGCGGGGAGATCAGGCCCACGCCCGGCGTGGAGTGCCGGGTCCGCGCGATCCACGGGTACACCTTGTAGCCGGGCAGCTGCCCGCCCTCGCCGGGCTTCGCGCCCTGCGCCATCTTGATCTGGATGTCGGTGGCGTTGACCAGGTACTCGCTGGTCACGCCGAACCTGCCGGACGCGACCTGCTTGACCGCGCTGCGCCGCTCCGGGTCGTAGAGGCGCTCGGGGTCCTCGCCGCCCTCGCCGCTGTTGGACCGGCCGCCGAGCCGGTTCATCGCGATGGCCAGTGTCTCGTGCGCCTCGGCCGAGATCGACCCGTAGGACATGGCGCCGGTGTTGAACCGCTTGACGATCGAGGACACCGGCTCGACCTCGTCGATCGGGACCGGAGTGCGACCCTCGGTGCGCAGCTCGAACAGGCCGCGCAGCGTGCCGCCCTGGCGGGACAGCCGCTCGACCTCCTCGGTGTAGCGGCGGTAGACGTCCTGCTTGCCGGTCTTGGTGGCGTGCTGGAGCAGGAACACCGTCTCCGGCGTGAACAGGTGCAGCTCGCCCTCGCGGCGGTAGGCGTACTCGCCGCCCACCTCCAGCCGGCGGTGCACCCGGTCGGTCGGGTTCTCCGGGTACGCGCGGCGGTGGCGCAGCGCGACCTCCTCGGCCAGCACCTCCAGCCCGGCGCCGCCGAGCTTGGACACCGTGCCGGTGAAGTACTCGCCCAGCAGCTCGTTGGACAGGCCGACCGCCTCGAAGACCTGCGCCGCGGTGTACGCGCCGACCGTCGAGATGCCCATCTTCGACATGATCTTCAGCGTGCCCTTGACCAGGGCCTGCACGTAGTTGCGGATCGCCTTGCGCGGCTCGATGCCGGTGACCGCGCCGGTGGAGATCAGGTCCTCGATGGTCTCGAAGGCCAGGTACGGGTTGACCGCCGCCGCGCCGTAGCTCAGCAGCGCCGCGATGTGGTGCACCTCGCGGGCGTCGCCGGACTCCACGACCAGCGCGACGCGCAGCCGCTCCTTGGTGCGCACCAGGTGGTGGTGCACGGCGGAGACCAGCAGCAGCGACGGGATCGGCGCCATGCGGTGGTCGGAGTCGCGGTCCGACAGCACCAGGATGCGCGCGCCGGCGGCGATCGCCTCGGACGCCTCGCGCCGGACCCGCTCGACCGCGGCCTCCAGCGCGGCGCCGCCACCGTCCACTTCGTACAGTCCGTTGAGGACGGTGCACGCGAAGCCGGGCAGGTCGCCGTCGTCGTTGATGTGGATGAGCTTGGCCAGCTCGTCGTTGTCGATGACCGGGTAGGTCAGCTTGATGTGCCGGCAGCTGACCGGGCCGGGCTCCAGCAGGTTCTGCTCCGGGCCCATCACCCGCGACACGGACGTGACGATCTCCTCGCGGATCGCGTCCAGCGGCGGGTTGGTGACCTGGGCGAAGTTCTGCACGAAGTAGTCGTAGAGCAGCCGGGACCGCTGCGAGAGCGCGGCGA
This sequence comes from Saccharothrix sp. CCNWYY140, assembly GCF_037401995.1. Classification (NCBI taxonomy): domain Bacteria; kingdom Bacillati; phylum Actinomycetota; class Actinomycetes; order Pseudonocardiales; family Pseudonocardiaceae; genus Saccharothrix; species Saccharothrix sp. CCNWYY140. Next base: position 24,919 of record NZ_JBBEGC010000044.1, on the reverse strand, counting down.
CCGGGGTGTCGGTGCCCATCGAGCCCAGCGGCTCCATGCCGCCCACGGCCATCGGGGCCAGCAGGATGCGCAGCTCCTCCTCGGTGTAGCCGAAGGTGAGCTGGCGGCGGACCACGGACTCGTGGCTCTGCACCACGTGCTCGCGGTCGGCCAGGTCGGACAGGTCCAGCAGGCCCGCGTGCAGCCACTCGTCGTAGGGCAGCTCGGCGGCCAGTCCGGCCTTGACCTCGTCGTCGTCGACCAGGCGGCCCTCGACGGTGTCGACCAGGAACATCTTGCCCGGCTGGAGGCGACCCTTGGCGACCACCTGGTCGGCCGGCACGTCCAGGACGCCGGTCTCGGAGGCGAGCACCACGCGGCCGTCGGCGGTCTGCCACCAGCGGGCCGGGCGCAGGCCGTTGCGGTCCAGGACCGCGCCGACCAGCGAGCCGTCGGTGAAGGTGACGCACGCCGGGCCGTCCCACGGCTCCATCAGGCTGGCGTGGAACTCGTAGAACGCGCGCCGCTTGGGGTCCATCGAGGCGTGGTTCTCCCAGGCCTCGGGGATCATCATCAGCACCGCGTGCGGCAGGCTGCGGCCACCCAGGTGCAGCAGCTCCAGGACCTCGTCGAAGGACGCGGAGTCCGAGCCGTCCGGGTCGCAGATCGGGAACAGCCGCGCGAGGTCGCCCGGGATCAGGTCGCTGGCCAGCAGCGCTTCCCGGGCGCGCATGCGGTTGCGGTTGCCGCGCACGGTGTTGATCTCGCCGTTGTGCGCGACGTACCGGAAGGGGTGCGCCAGCGGCCACGACGGGAAGGTGTTGGTGGAGAAGCGCGAGTGCACCAGGGCGATGGCCGAGGCCAGCCGGTCGTCGCGCAGGTCCGGGAAGAACGCGGGCAGCTGGCCGGTGGTCAGCATGCCCTTGTAGACGATCGTGCGGGCCGACAGCGACGGGAAGTACGTGCCGACCTCGGCCGCGCGGGTCTCGTGCTCGACCCGCTTGCGCAGGGCGAAGGTGAGCCGGTCCAGGGCGAGGCCCTCGACACCGGCCTCGGCGGCCACGAACAGCATCGCGAAGTGGGGCATGACCGACCGCGCCGTCGGTCCCACGTCGGCCAGGTCCGGGTCCACCGGCACGTCGCGCCAGCCCAGGACGGTCAGGCCCTCTTCCTGCGCGATCCGCTCCGCAAGCGCTTGCGCCTTGGCGCGCTGCTCGTCGTCGGCGGGCAGGAACGCGATACCGGCGGCGTAGCGGCCGGCCTCGGGCAGCGGGAAGTCGACGACCTCGCGGAGGAAGGCGTCGGGCTGTTGCAGCAGGATGCCCGCGCCGTCGCCGCTGGTCGGCTCGGCGCCGGCCGCGCCGCGGTGCTCCAGGTTCGCCAACGCGGTCAGCGCGTCCACCACGATGCCGTGCGACCGCCGCCCCTGGATGTCGGCGACCATCGCCACACCACAGGCGTCACGTTCCGCGGCCGGGTCGTACAGGCCCTGCGGGGACGGGATGGCGGAGAAGATCACTGCGCAGACCTCCTTCGTCGTCCTACGAAAGAACGAGTCCTCGTGTCCAGTTCCTAGGAATCCGGTTGCTGGGCACGGGACGACGATGGCCCGCGTGTTGACGCGACTTTAACAGTCGCGAAACCGAGGCACACCATCCAACGGGTGATCCCGGTCATTGACGCGTAACGATTCGGGTGGGCGGAGCGACATTGGCCCTGACCTTGTTACGCGTTGTTAAGCATAACCCAGTAGCGCACGTTCCGCGCAGCGGTGAGAGCTTGCCGACAACCGCGCGTGCCGACCGAGTTCACCCAGGTGGGTGGCGTTTTGGTCGATGAGTGATGCTCACACGGCACCATGACGCTCCGCAACCGGACGTCACGCCCCGAAGCTTCGGTCTTGCGCGGAAGAGCCCCTCGGCGACGCCTGCGCGGGGTCGCCGAGGGGCTCTCGAGGTGCGGTCAGGAGGAGCGGCCGGCTCCGGCGCCCACCGGCACCCGGTCGTCCTCCGCGTGGTCGTCGGCGTGCTGGCGGTCCAGCAGCTCGTCCACGTCCACCTGGGTCGGGTTGTCCATGACCTCCCGCAGCCGGGTCCGGTCGAGCTGGCCCTGCCAGCGGGCCACCACGAGGGTGCCCACGCCGTTGCCGATGACGTTGGTGATCGCCCGCGCCTCGGACATGAACCGGTCGATGCCCACGATCAGGGCGATGCCCACGGCCGGGATCGCGCTGTTGGCCTCGAACGCCGTCAGCGACGCCGCCAGCGTCACCAGGCCCGCGCCGGTCACGCCCGCCGCGCCCTTGGACGCCAGCAGCATGAACAGCAGCAGGCCGATCTGCGTGCCCACGCCCACGTCGTGCCCGGTCGCCTGGGCGATGAAGATCGCGCCCATCGTCAGGTAGATGCACGTGCCGTCGAGGTTGAACGAGTAGCCGGTCGGGATGGTCAGGCCCACCACGGACTTGTCCGCGCCCGCCGCCTCCAGCTTCACCAGCATCCGCGGCAGCACCGACTCCGACGAGGACGTGCCCAGCACGATCAGCAGCTCGTCCTTGATGTACCGGAGGAACTTGAAGATCGAGAACCCGGCGTACAGCGCGACACCGCCCAGCACCACCAGGATGAACAGCAGGCAGGTCGCGTAGAACGAGCCCATCAGCCACGCGAGCTTGCCCAGGATCGTGCCGCCGAACTTGCCGATCGTGTAGGCGATGCCGCCGAACGCGCCGATCGGCGCCGCGTACATGACGATCTTGATGACGCCGAACATGACCTTGGCGAAGGTGTCCAGCGCGGACACGACCTTCTCGCCGCGCTTGCCCATGCCCGCCACGGCCACCGCCACCAGGATGGCCACCACGAGCACCTGGATCAGCTGCCCGTCGGTGAACGCGCCGACGAAGGACTTCGGCACCAGGCTGAGGATGAACCCGGTGACCCCGGTCTCGGCGGTCTTGGCGTCGGCCAGCGTCTTCGCGGCGGCGTCGCCGTTGATCGGGATCGCCGGCCCGTGGTGCCCCGGCGCCACGATGTTGACCACGACCAGGCCGATCGCCAGCGCGACCGTGGTCATCGCGGTGAAGTACACGATCGTCCGCAACGCCAGGCCGCCCGCCTTGGCGAGGTTGCCCAGCCCGGCGATGCCGACCACGACCGTGCAGAAGATCGTCGGCGCGATGACGACCTTGACCAGGGCGACGAAGAAGTCCGCCAGCCACTTCATGCCCGCGGCCTGCGCCGGGAAGGCGTAGCCCACGATGACGCCCAGCACGATCGACACCAGCACCCAGAAGTACAGGTGCTTGTAGATCGGTTTGCGCTCTCGGGTTGGGGCGGTGACCACGTCGTCCTCCAAGGGGGCCGCTGACGGCTGGGGGTTGGTCAGTGATCCTGAGCACAGCCCCGACCTGCGACAAGACGCCCGGCGGAAACTTCAGATCCCTCTGACGTAACACGCCGTTCACCCGCCCGAGTGGCCCAATCCCCCAGGGGGTGGCGACGAACAGGTGGGCTCCGCGGCTCGGGGGCGCGGGCGTCGGGGGCTTAGGCTTCGGGCGTGCAGGTGTCCCGGCGGTCGGTGCTGCTCGCCGCTCTCGCGGCGGGGGTGCCCGCGTGGGCCTCGTGCACGTCCGGTGGACCGCCCGCGCCGGGTGAGCTGGTGCTGGCCACCGGGCCGGACGGGGCCGTGTTCCGCGAGGTGGGCGGTGCGTTGGCGCAGGCGTTGGCCGACGAGTTCCCGGACACCCGGGTCGTGGCGCGGCCGACCAGAGCGTCGGTGGAGAACATCCGGCTGCTCGGCGCCGGCGAAGTGCACCTTGGACTGTCCTCTTTGGACCCTTTGATGGGTCAGGCGCTGCTCAGCGCCGACGACCCCAACGGGATCAGCGCCGTCGGGCGGCTGTACGACAGCTTCCTCCAGATCGTCGTGCCCGCCGGCGCGCCGGTCTACCGGGTGGCGGACCTGGTCGGGAAGCGGGTGTCCTTCGGTCCCCGCGAGTCCGGCACGGAGTTCACCGCGACCCGGCTGTTCGAGCTGTTGGGCGTGGAGGTGGAGGCGTTGCGGATGGCCCACGCCGACGCGGCGCAGCGGCTGGCGGCGGGCACGATCGACGCGCTGCTGGCGTTGACCGGCATCCCGACGCCGGCGATCACCGGGCTGCTCGGGTCGTTCCCCGTGCGGCTGCTGGACCTGCCCGGCGAGGCGACCGAGCTGGCGCGGGTGTACCCCGGTCCGTACGTGCCGGTGACGATCCCGGCCACCACGTACGGCGCTTTGGGTCCGTGCCAGACCTTCGCGGTGCCCAACCTGCTGCTCGCCCGGACCGCGCTGGACCCGGCCGTGGTGGAGGTGGTGACGCGGACGGTCTACACGCAGTCCGAGCGCATCGCGGCCGGGCACCCGGAGGCGTCGCGGATCAACGTGCGGACCGGGATCGCGACCGGCCAGGTGCCGCTGCACAAGGGCGCCGAGCGCTGGTTCCGGTCGGTCAAGCGCTGACGCCGCTCCCGGGGCTGACTCCGGTCCCGGGGCTGACTCCAGGCCCGGGACCGACTCCAGGCCCGGGGCTGACTCCGGCCCTGAGGGTGACGACGGCGTCGAGGCCGTGCGGGGTGGCGGGGCGGAGTTCGAGGCGTCCGCCGGCGCCCGCGATCAGTTCGGCGCAGATGGCCAGGCCCAGTCCCGTGCCCGCGGTGTTCTGGTGGCGCGGCGCGCGCCAGAACCGCTCGAACGCCAGCACCCGGTCCTCGTCGGACAGGCCCTCGCCGTCGTCGGTGACGTGCAGTTCGACCCGGTCGTCCGCGCGGTGGCCCCAGATGCGGATGGTGGTCGCGCCGGAGAGGCGGACGGCGTTGCCGACCAGCTCGTCCAGCACGCTGCCCAGGCCGCCGGGCGGTTCCAGGACGCGCAGGCCGGGCGGGACGTCGACCTGGAGCCGGGTGCCGCCGGCCAGCGCGCGCCAGCCGGGGACGTGGGTGGCGAGCAGCGAGTCGACGTCGACCGGTTCGGCGGCGGACGCGCTGTCCAGCCGGGTGGCGGCGAGCAGGGCGTCCAGGACGCGGCCCATCTCCTCCGCCTCGTCCACGGCGATGCGCTGGGCTTCCCGGCCGGCGTCGTCGGTGACGTGCGGCGCGAGGTTGTCTACCGCCAGGCGCAGGCTCGCGAGGGGGTTGCGCAGCTGGTGGGAGGCGTCGGACACGAACGCACGCTGCCGGCGCAGCGCCCGCCCCACCACGTCGACCATCGCGTTGAAGGAGGCGGCCAACCGCCGCAACTCGGGCGGCCCGTTCACCTCGTCGGCCCGCGCGTCGAGCTTCCCGCCCGCGACGGCCGCGGTGGCCTCGTCCAGGGTGCGGATCGGCCGCAGCACCCACCGCGACATCGGCCAGGCGACGGCGATGACGGCGAGCATCGGCACCAGCCCGATGAGGGTCAGCAGCCCCCACTGGCGCAGGATCGCCGCCCGCAGCCCGCCGGTCGGCGAGATCGTCACGACCGCGGCGACGACCTCGCTGTCCCGCCCGACCGGTTCGACGACCACGAGGTTCTTGTCCTCCCACGGCCACACCGACTGGTCGGCCTCGCCGCGGTAGCCGCTGAACGCGGCCCTCAGGCCGGCGTCGACGTCCGGGTCGGAGAGGGGGAAGGGCTGGCGAGAGCTCTCGACGATGCTGCGGTCGGTGCTGACCAGGGCGGCGGCGATGCCGTAGAGCTGGTCGTAGCGGACCATCTCCTCGCGCAGGGCCGTGCGCCGGTTGGAGGCCAACGCGTTCTCGGCGAGCGAGGCGAACCGACTCGCGTCCCCCAGCCGGTCGAGGTAGGTCTCCTGGCCCTCGCTCTGGACGACGGCGAAGGCGAGCGGCACACCGAGGGCAGCGACGAGCGCCACCAGCAACGGCACGATCAGGACGAGCAGTCGACGCAGCATCACACCTCGTCACGGGGTTCCCGCCGCCATCCTGCCCCACCGGCCCCCGCCCTTCACGCGGACACGGACGCACGGGCCAGGGCTGAGGCGGCGGCTGGGCAGAGGTTGGGACGCGGGCGGGGCGCGGGGCGGCAGGCGCGGGCAGGGCGGGCGCGCGCCGGGCTGGGCCGGGCGCGGGGCGGCCTGGGTTGGGCGCGCGCCGCCGGGCGAGTTGGACCGGGCCAAGGCCCGCCGAAGCGGGGCGGGCGAGTCAGGGCGGGCTGGGGCGGGTCAGGCCGGGCCGAGGGCTGGGTCAGGTGTTGGGGGCGGCTCGGTAGCCGACGCCGCGGATTGTTTCGATCTTCAGGGCGTCGCCGAGTTTGCCGCGCAGGGCCGCTATGTGGGTGTCCAGGGTGCGGGACGGGGCTTCCCAGTGCGCCTGCCACACCTGGTCCACGATCAAGTCCCGGCTGACCACCGCGCCCGCCCGCCGCACCAGCAGTGCCAGCAGGTCGAACTCCTTGCGGGTCAGGGTGACCGGGGTGCCCGCGATGGTCGCCTCGCGCGTGGCCGGGTCCAGCACGACCGTGCCCAGGGTGAGGCGGTCGGTGTGGTCCTCCGCGGCGCGGGCCGCGCGGGTTCGGCGCAGGACGGCTTCGATACGGGCCAGGAGTTCGGCGGTGCCGAACGGCTTGACCACGTAGTCGTCCGCGCCCGCCCGCAGGCCCAGGACGCGTTCGCGCTCCTCGCCGCGGGCGGTCACCGTGATGACCGCCGTGCCCGGTCGGTGGCGCAGTTCGCGCAGCACCTCCAGGCCGTCGCGGTCCGGCAGGCCGAGGTCCAGCAGCACCACGTCCGCCGGCGGCGCGGCGAGCGCGGCGGCGGCCGTGGCCGCCCGGTGGACCTCGTAGCCCGCGTGCTTGAGGGCGGTCAGCAGGCCACGAGCCACCCGGTCGTCATCTTCGACGACGAGGATGCGCATCGGCCCTACCGCCTCACTCGGTCGGCTTCCCGGCGGCCTTGTCGGCCGGCTCGTCGGCGGACTTGGTGTCGGGCACCTTGGCCGACTCGGAGTCCGGGTCCGGGTCGGTGTCGTGCGGCTCGAGGTCGCCGTCGGTGCCGTCGTCGTGTGGCTCGAGGTTGCCGTCGCTGCCCCCGCCGCGGGGATTCAGGTTGCCCCCGGTGGTGGCGTACGGGGATTCGGGGGTGTCGGGGGTTTCGCCCTCGCCCGCCTCGCCGCGGACGATGACCTCCCGGTCGCCGCGCTTCGCGGCCAGCACGAAGTAGACCACCGCGCCCAGGAACACCACGACCGAGGTGATCACGTTGATGCGCAGCCCGAACACCTGCGTGGCCGGGTCGGTGCGCATCAGCTCGATCCAGAACCGGCCCGCCGTGTAGCCCGCGACGTACAGCGCGAACACCCGGCCGTGCCCGAGCCGGAACCTCTTGTCCGCCCACACGATCAGCAGCGCCACACCCAGGTTCCACAGCAGCTCGTACAGGAACGCCGGGTGGACGATCTCGACCGGCGTGTGGTCCAGCGCGACGCCGCCCAGCTCGTCCTCGAACTTGGTCACCGGGTCGACCCGCTGGTAGATCTCCAGACCCCACGGCAGCGTGGTGGGACCGCCGTAGAGCTCCTGGTTGAAGTAGTTGCCCAGCCGGCCGATGGCCTGCGCGGTCACGATGCCCGGCGCCAGCGCGTCGGCCATCGCGGGCAGCGGGATGCCCCGGCGGCGGCACGCGATCCACGCGCCGACACCGCCCAGCGCGATGGCACCCCAGATCCCCAGGCCGCCGTTCCAGATCGCGAAGGCCTCCCACGGGTTCTTGCCCGCGCCGAAGTACTTCTGCCAGTCCGTCGCCACGTGGTAGAGCCGGCCACCGATGAGCCCGAACGGCACGGCGAACACGGCGATGTCCGTGACCTCGCCCTTCACCCCGCCACGGGCCACCCACCGGCGCTCGCCCCACCAGATGGCCACGATGATGCCGAGGATGATGCACAGCGCGTACGCCCTGATGGGGATCGGCCCGAGCTGCCACACACCCCGGTCCGGGCTGGGGATCGTCGCGAGGAAAGTCGTCACCACGGCACCACCGTAGTGGGTGCGCCCGTTCGCCCTACGGCGACAGCTCGATTGTTACCGGGAAGGGTCGTTCGAGCTTGAGGACGCCCGCCTCGCTGCGCGCTGTCTCGACGTACTCGCCGTTCTCGAGTTCGAACATCGTCGCGACCGGGCCTGTGGGTTCGACGAGCAGGTAGAACGGCACTCCGGCCGCCGCGTACCGCTGCCGCTTGATCCCGTAGTCCTTGAACCGGGTGCTCGGCGACAACACCTCGCCGACGAGGAGGAGGTCCTCCGCCGGGCAGAGCAGGCCCTCCGCCTCGGGTGATGTCGTCACGGTGAAGTCGGGGATGAACAGGTTGCCGCCTGGCATCCCCACGTTCAGCTCGATGGTGGCCTCGTGGCCGGGTGGACAGGCACCGTCGAGCGCCTTGTAGATGCCACCGATGAGCCTCTGGTGGCGGCGGGTGCCGAGGGGGCTCACGATGAGCGACCCGTCGACGAGTTCCACGCGCTGCGAGCTGTCTTCAGGTAGCGCCAAGACGTCGTCGAGTGTCCAGTCGCCACCGTGCTGCGGCAGCAGGTAGTCGGCCGGTAGCGCCACGGCGCATCACCTCCAGTTGGTGCCCGACGCCTGCCAGTGTGGCACGCCGGGAGGGAAGCTGGCTTGATCACGAAGCCAGCTTGCCCGTCCCCACCGACAATTCCACCAGTGATCTACCCTGATCAGGACAGCTTCACTCGAACGTGTGTTCTAAGCCGGCGCGGGAACCTGGCGGACGCCCTCGGCCAGCTCCGCCGTCAGCTCCGCCACCCGGTTTTCCGCCACCGCCGACACGAAGGCCGAGCCCACGATGACACCGTCCGCGAACGCCGCCAGCTCCGCCGCCTGAGCACCCGACCGGACGCCCAGCCCGACCGCCACCGGCATCCACGTGTGCTCCCGCACCCGCTTGACCAGCGCCGGAGCCGCCGAGGACACGACATCGCGCGCCCCCGTCACGCCCATCACCGAGGTCGCGTACAGGAAGCCGCTGGACGACTTGGCCGTCAGGTCGATGCGCTCCTCCGTGGACGAAGGCGCGACCAGGAAGATCCGGTCCAACCCGTGCGCCTCCGAAGCCGTCATCCACTCCGCAGCCTCGTCCGGCACCAGGTCCGGCGTGATCAAGCCCAGACCACCGGCCGCCGCCAGGTCACGCGCGAAAGCATCCACCCCGTACCGCAGCACCGGGTTCCAGTACGTCATCACGACCGCACGCCCACCGGCCGAAGCCACCGACTCGACCACCCCGAACAGGTCCCGCACCCGGAACCCGCCCCGCAGCGCCTCCTCCGAAGCCCGCTGGATGGTCGGGCCGTCCATCACCGGGTCGGAGTACGGCAGGCCGACCTCCACGATGTCGCACCCGGAGGACACCATCGCCCGCAGCACGTCCTTCGACCCCTCCACCGACGGGAACCCCGCCGGCAGGTAGCCGATCAGCGCCGCCCGGCGCTCGTCGCGGCAGGTCGCGAAAACCGAAGAGAGACCGCTCACGACGAAGCCCCCAGTCCGAACCACTTGATCGCGGTGTCCATGTCCTTGTCGCCGCGGCCGGACAGGTTCACCACGATCAGACCGTCCGGACCCAGTTCGCGGCCCAGTTCCAGCGCACCGGCGAGCGCGTGCGACGACTCGATCGCCGGGATGATGCCCTCCGTGCGCGACAGCAGCGCGAACGCCTCCATCGCCTGCGCGTCGGTCACCGGCCGGTACTCCGCCCGCCCGATGTCCTTCAGGTGGGCGTGCTCCGGGCCGACGCCCGGGTAGTCCAGACCGGCCGAGATGGAGTGCGCCTCGGTGATCTGGCCGTCCTCGTCCTGCATCACGTAGGACATCGCGCCGTGCAGCGAACCCGGCGTGCCCACGGTCAGCGTGGCGCCGTGGCGGTCGGTGTCGATGCCGTCGCCGCCGGGCTCCAGGCCCACCAGGCGCACCGACGGGTCGTCGATGAACCCGTGGAAGATGCCGATCGCGTTGGACCCGCCGCCCACGCACGCCGCGACCACGTCGGGCAGGCGGCCGGCCTGCTCCAGCACCTGCGCCCGCGCCTCGATGCCGATGACCCGGTGGAAGTCGCGCACCAGCACCGGGAACGGGTGCGGCCCGGCCGCGGTGCCCAGCAGGTAGTGCGTGTCGTCGACGTTGGCCACCCAGTCGCGCAAGGCCTCGTTGATGGCGTCCTTGAGGGTGCGCGAACCCGTCTTCACGGGGATGACCTCGGCGCCCAGCAGCCGCATGCGCGCCACGTTCAGCGCCTGCCGCTCGGTGTCCACCTCGCCCATGTAGACGACGCAGTCCAAGCCCATCAACGCGCACGCGGTCGCCGTGGCGACGCCGTGCTGCCCGGCGCCGGTCTCGGCGATGACGCGCTTCTTGCCCATGCGCTTGGTCAGCAGGGCCTGACCCAGCACGTTGTTGATCTTGTGGGAACCGGTGTGGTTCAGGTCTTCCCGCTTGAGGAAGACCCGAGCCCCACCGGCGTGCTCCGCGAACTTCTTCGCCTCGGTGAGCAGCGAGGGCCGCCCGGCGTAGTCGCGCAGCAGCCGGGCGAACTCGTCCAGGAAGTCCGGGTCGACCCGGGCCTTCTCGTAGAACGCGGCGAGCTCGTCCACCGCCGCGATGAGCGCCTCCGGCATGTACCGGCCACCCCATCGTCCCCAGTGGCCGTGCTCGTCCGGGTCGTGGGGGGTGGGGGCCAGCTGGCCAGGCGACATGCGCACTCCTCCGGGATTACCTACTGGGCCTGGGACACGCGGGGTGCGACCCCGCCGTCACCAGCTTGTTCACGGCGACCTTGGGGTCGCCGCTGGTCACCAGCGACTCGCCGACGAGCACCGCGTCCGCGCCGGCGCCCGCGTACGCCATGAGGTCACCCGGTCCGGTGACCCCCGACTCGGCGATCTTGATGGTCTCGAACGGCAGTCCGGGCGCGATCCGCCCGAAGACGTCCTTGTCCACTTCCAGGGTATGCAGATTCCGCGCGTTGACGCCGATGACGCTCGCGCCCGCCTCCAGCGCCCGGTCGGCCTCCTCGGCCGTGTGCACCTCGACCAGGGCGGTCATGCCCAGCGACTCGACCCGGTCCAGCAGCGACACCAGCGCGTTCTGCTCCAGCGCGGCCACGATCAGCAGCACCAGGTCCGCACCGTGCAGGCGCGCCTCGTGCACCTGGTACGGGCTGACGATGAAGTCCTTGCGCAGCAACGGGACGTTCACCGCGGCCCGCACCGCGTCGAAGTCCGCCAGCGACCCGCCGAAGCGCCGCTGCTCGGTCAGCACGCTGATCGCCCGCGCGCCACCCGCCTCGTACTGCGCCGCCAGCTCCGCGGGCTCCGGGATCTCCGCCAGCGCTCCCTTGGACGGGCTGCGCCGCTTGACCTCGGCGATCACACCCACCCCGGGCGAGCGCAGGATCGACATCACGTCCAGCGGCGCGGGCACCTTGGCCGCGCGCTCCCTCAGCACGTCGAAGGGCAGTTCCGCCTCGCGCGCGGCGAGATCTTCGCGGACGCCCTCGATGATCGACTCGAGAACGGTCATCCGAGCACCTCGCCCGTGTCCGTCGTCTTGGGTCCGCCGCTGCCGGCGACAGTCGTCCCATTGCCGCCTTGGGCGGCGGTCAACCAGTCCTTCGCGCTCGCAAGCTCCCGCACGTCATGCTCCCCTTCCCGCCAGAAGGATGCTAACCCCGGCATGAACCGCTTCCCGCCACCGGGGTGTTCGGGTTCGCGCAGATGACCGAGGCTGTTCGGGGCCCACGTGCGCCAACGTGCGCAGCTGCGGGGTCAGTCCCGCTCCGTGGGATCGTCGCCGCGTTCCAAGGCGTTCCACATCTCGCGTTCGGGGTCGGTGGACTTCTTGGCCGCGCCGGGCGTCTGGTAGCCGCCGCCCAGGCGCGGCATGGCCCCACCGCGCAGCACGAGCACCACACCGGCGCCCACCACGCACAACGTGCCCACCAGCGCCACCGACAACGCGGCCACAGGCGGTCCGGCGGCCACAGTCGTGAACCCCACCGCGACTCCCGCCAGCACCAGCACGACGCCCACCAGCCGCCGAACCCAGCCGCCCAGCGCCACCACGGCGGCGATCGCTGCGGCGCTGAGCACCGCCGTAGGAAGCAGCGCGGGCGACACTTCGGCCCCACTGGCCTGGGCGTCGAGCCGGGTCGCGCCCCAGGTCATGCCCGAGGAACCCCACAGCGCCACCGCGCCCAGCACCAGCAGGACGACCACGATCCACAGTGGACGCCGCGCCGGTTCCCCGCGATCAGACACGCGCCGAGTCCACCGACTGCGACATGGTCCCCGCCGTGGCGATCGCCGACAGCACCGCGCCCGCCTTGTTCAGGCACTCGTTGTCCTCGGCGACCGGGTCGGAGTCGGCCACGATGCCGCCGCCGGCCTGCACGTACGCCACGCCGTCGCGCACCAGGGCGGTGCGGATGGCGATCGCGGTGTCGGCGTCGCCGGCGAAGTCCAGGTAGCCCACGACCCCGCCGTACAGGCCGCGCCGCGTGGGCTCCAGCTCCTCGATCAGCTCCATCGCGCGCGGCTTGGGCGCACCCGACAGCGTTCCCGCCGGGAAGCACGCGGCCACCGCGTCGAACGCCGTCTTGCCCTCGGCCAGCTCGCCGCTGACCGTGGACACGATGTGCATCACGTGGCTGTACCGCTCGACCTTGAAGAAGTCGACCACGGTCACCGAGCCCGGCTTGCACACCCGGCCCAGGTCGTTGCGGCCCAGGTCGACCAGCATGAGGTGCTCGGCGCGCTCCTTCTGGTCGGCCAGTAGGTCCTTCTCCAGCAGCGCGTCCTCCTCGGCGTCCACGCCCCGCCAGCGGGTGCCCGCGATGGGGTGCGTGGTGGCCTTGCCGTCCCGCACGGTCACCAGGGACTCGGGGCTGCACCCGACGATGTCGAAGTCGTCCAGCCGCAGCAGGTACATGTACGGGCTGGGGTTGGACGTGCGCAGGACGCGGTAGATGTCCAGCGGGTCGGCGGTGGTGCGCATCTCGAACCGCTGCGACAGCACGACCTGGAACGCCTCGCCCGCGCGGATGGCCTCCTTGGCCTTCTCCACGACCGCGTAGTGCTCCTGCTGCGACCGGCGGCGCACGAACTCCGGCTTCGGGCGCGAGAACACGGCCACGGTGGGCGGCGCGGCGGCCTGGAGGTCGAGGGTCATGCGGTCCAGGCGGGCCACGGCGTCGTCGTAGGCGGCGTCCACCCGCTCGGGGCTGTCGTCCCAGTTGATGGCGTTGGCGATGAGCGTGACCGTGCCCTCGTGGTGGTCCAGGGCGGCCAGGTCGGTGGCCAGCATCATGACCAGCTCGGGGACCTTCAGGTCGTCCTCGGCCAGCGACGGCAGCCGCTCCAGGCGGCGCACGGCGTCGTAGCCGATGTAGCCGACCATGCCGCCGGTCAGCGGGGGCAGGCCGGGCAGCGGGTCGGTGCGCAGCACCTCGATGGTCTCGCGCAGCGCCAGCAGCGGGTCGCCGCCCTCGGGCAGGCCCACCGGGTGCTGGCCGGTCCAGTACGCCTCGCCGCCGGTCGCGGTCAGGGCGCCGGCGCAGCGGGCGCCGACGAACGACCAGCGCGACCAGGAGCGGCCGTTCTCGGCGGACTCGAACAGGAACGTGCCGGGCCGGTCGGCCGCGAGCTTGCGGTACAGGCCGACGGGGGTCTCCGCGTCCGCGAGCAGCCGGCGCACGACGGGGATGACCCGCCGCTGCGCGGCGAGTTCGCGGAACTCCTCGCGCGTCGGGCTGACCTCGCCCAGCCCCGCGCCTGCACCGATCACGCTCACCATGAGGACATTCTGCCGTGTGGTCGCCGGCGTCCCACGAGCGGCATCGAATTCAGCACACGTTGAAAAACTTGCGCGCGCCACTCATGATGGAGGGGTGAACGAAGGCACGCAACAGGCCGAACCCAAACGCCGGGGCCGCCGCGCGGGCGGCGAGGACACCAAGGCCGCGCTGCTCGCCGCGGCGCGCGAGGTGTTCATGCAACGCGGCTACGAGGGCGCGACCGTGCGGTCCATCGCGTCGCGCGCGGGCGTGGACGCGGCGATGGTCAACCACTGGTTCGGCGGCAAGGAGGGCCTGTTCGCCAAGGCCGTCCTGCAAGTCCCGATCGACCCGAACACGCTGGTCACGCACCTGCTGGAGGGTGGACCGCGGGAGGAGATCGGGGAGCGGATCGTGCGCACGTTCCTCGGCGTGTGGGACCCGATCGGCGGCGGTCAGTTCGCGGCGCTCATGCGCAGCGTCACCGCGCACGAGCAGGTCGCCGACGTGCTGCGCGACTTCTTCGTGCACACCCTGCTCAAGAAGGTCGTCGCGGGCATCGGCACCGAGGACCGGCCCGAACTGCGCGCCACGCTGGCCGCCAGCCAGATCTTCGGCATGGGCATGGTCCGGTACGTGGTGAAGTTCGAGCCGCTGGCCTCGGCGGACGTGGAGACGATGGTCAAGGCGGTCGCGCCGAACCTCCAGCGCTACCTGACCGGCGACATCAGCTGACGGGCTCGTCGGCGAGCAGGACCGTGGAGTCGAAGCACGTCCGGTCGCCGGTGTGGCAGGCCGCGCCGACCTGGTCCACGACCAGCAGCAGGGTGTCGCCGTCGCAGTCCAGCCGCACCTCGTGCACGTACTGCGTGTGCCCCGAGGTCTCGCCCTTGACCCACAGCTGCTGGCGGCTGCGCGAGTAGTAGGTGGCGCGGCGGGTCGTCAGGGTGCGGTGCAGGGCCTCGTCGTCCATCCACGCGACCATCAGCACCTCGCCGGTGCCCTTGCGCTGCGCCACCGCGCACACGAGGCCGTCCGGGGTGCGCTTGAGGCGTGCGGCGATCGTCGGGTCAAGCGCGCTGGTCACCGAACTCCTCCGAAGTGCTCACGCGCGGGCTTCATGTTGAGGACCACCATGCCGAAGACGTGCAGCGCGGACAGCACGGCCGACAGCACACGCACCCACACCGGTCCCTCGCTGAGCACGGCCAGCAGGTGCACCAGGCCGATCAGGCCGTAGATCAGCACGGCGGTCAGCCGCGCGGGCCGGAAGCGGGCGATGAGCCCGGCCACGGCGATCAGTTCGAGCACCAGGACGATCAGCGGGAACCTGATCCACACCCCGTCACCGGTGCTCTGCCAGCGGATCAGGCCCTCCAGCACGAACAACGCGCCGCCGACCGCGCCGACCAGGGTGCCGAGGAACGCCTCGATGGGACTGTTGCGCACGTCAGCGCACCTCCACGCCGGCGTCGCGCAGCGACTGCTTGACCTCGCCGATGCGCAGCGTGCCGAAGTGGAACACGCTGGCCGCCAGCACCGCGTCCGCGCCGGCCGCGATGGCGGGCGGGAAGTGGTCGACCGTGCCCGCGCCGCCGCTGGCGATCAGCGGGACGTCCACGACCTTGCGCACCAGCTCGATCAGCTCCAGGTCGAAGCCCGCCTTGGTGCCGTCGGCGTCCATCGAGTTGAGCAGGATCTCGCCGACGCCCAGCTCCTGGCCCCGCGCCGCCCACTCGACGGCGTCGATGCCGGTGCCCTTGCGCCCGCCGTGCGTGGTGACCTCGAACCCGGACGGAGTCGGCTTCTCGCCCTCGGGGACGCGCCGGGCGTCCACGGACAGCACGATGCACTGCGCCCCGAACCGCTCGGACAGCTGCTTGAGCAGCTCCGGGCGGGCGATGGCGGCGGTGTTGACGCCGACCTTGTCCGCGCCGGCTCGCAGCAGCTTGTCCACGTCCTCCGGGGTGCGCACGCCGCCACCGACGGTGAGCGGGATGAACACCTGCTCGGCGGTGCGGCGGACCACGTCGAAGGTGGTCTCGCGGTCGGAGGAGGAGGCGGTGACGTCGAGGAAGGTCAGCTCGTCGGCGCCCTCGGCGTCGTAGGCGCGGGCCAGCTCCACCGGGTCGCCCGCGTCGACGAGGTTGGTGAAGTTCACGCCCTTCACCACCCGTCCCCGGTCGACGTCCAGGCAGGGGATCACGCGCACCGCGACTGACATGGGCCAAAGCCTACGGCCGGGTCACAGGGCGTCCGCCGGGGGTGTGCGTACACCCGGAACGGGCGTCCTGGGTCACATCCTGCGCCCGGACGCGACGCGGAGGGCCGCCGTGTGGTTCACTGTAAGAGGTCGTCGGTTTTGTGTCCGTGTCATCCACGCTCGCGAAACGTTGTTCGAGCGTGTGGTTTTCTCCGGACTTTCCCGGGATCTCCCTCACTTGAAGCGACCACGGTGGTGGCACTTGCCACACCGGTTTTACCCATGAGGAGAGAAATAGTATGGCCAACGGCACCGTGAAGTGGTTCAACTCCGAGAAGGGCTTCGGCTTCATCGCCCCCGAGGACGGCGGCGCTGACGTGTTCGTGCACTACTCGGAGATCCAGGGCGGCGGCTACCGCAGCCTGGAGGAGAACCAGCGCGTGTCCTTCGACGTCGGCCAGGGCGCCAAGGGCCCGCAGGCGACCAACGTCGTGGCGCTCTGAGCTGAACCCCGGCTCGAACGGCCCCGTTCCCCCCGTGGGAGCGGGGCCGTTGCCGTCGGTGGGGTTAGGTTGACCGGCATGAGCCTCGCCGACGCGAAGTACCTGCTGCTGACGACGTTCCGCAAGGACGGCACCCCGGTCCCCACGCCGCTGTGGGTGGTGGGCGAGGCCGACACGCTCTTCGTGTGGACGCCGGTGGACTCCGGCAAGGTCAAGCGCATCCGGCGCGCCGGGGACGTCGAGGTCGCGCCGTGCGACCTCAGGGGCAACCCGACCGGCACGGCGGTCAAGGCGCAGGCCCGACTGCTGGACGAGACCGGGAGCGACCGGGTGCGGCACCTGATCGGCCGCAAGTACGGGCTGTTCGGCAAGGTGACCGTGTTCGGCAGCAAGCTGCGGCGCGGCAAGAACGGGACCGTGGGCATCGCGATCGTGCCGTCAACCTGAGGTTGACCCGGTCCACAGCGTCAACCTAGAGTTGACGGGTGGTCACCGCACCCGTCCAGTTGACGGACCTCATCGTCACCGTCGCGCAGGAGCACGCCGAAGCCCTCGCCCGGCTCACCGCCGCCGTCGAGCTGAGCGACCAGCTGGACGAGCTCGGCGATCACCTGATCGGGCACTTCGTGGACGAGGCCCGCCGCGCGGGCGCGAGCTGGACCGACATCGGCGAGAGCATCGGCGTCACCAAGCAGGCGGCCCAGAAGCGGTTCGTGCCCCGGCCGTCCCCGGACCTCAAGCCGAACTTCGACCGGTACACCGACCGGGCGCGGCGCGTGGTCGTGCTGGCCCGC
The DNA here is from genome assembly GCF_037401995.1 of Saccharothrix sp. CCNWYY140. Lineage (NCBI taxonomy): Bacteria > Bacillati > Actinomycetota > Actinomycetes > Pseudonocardiales > Pseudonocardiaceae > Saccharothrix > Saccharothrix sp. CCNWYY140. The sequence continues at coordinate 7,623 of NZ_JBBEGC010000044.1, read as the reverse complement.
CACCACGCCCGGTTCAGCGAGCGGATCGGCACCGAACACCTGCTGCTGGGGCTGATGGACGAGTCCGGCGGCCTGGGCGCGAAGACCATCGCCCGCCTGGAGGCCGCCGAGGGCACCACCCGCCTGGCCACGCTCAACGCGCTGGACCACACCAGCCGCGAGCGGCCCGACCCGCAACCGTTCAGCGCGGGGTGCAAGAAGGCCTTGGAGCTGGCGGTGCGGGAGGCCCTGCGCCTGGGTCACACGTTCGTGGGCACCGAGCACGTGCTGCTGGGCCTGCTGTCCGAACAGGACTGCACGGCGGCCAAGGTGATGGCCACGACCGGCATCACCAAGGCCGCCGCGGAGGCCTACGTCGTCGCGGAGTTCGAGCGGGCGGTCAACGCACCGCGGCAAGCGCGTCCGGGAGCGTGAACGCCCCCGCGTACAGCGCCTTGCCCACGATCGCGCCCTCGACACCATCGCGGGACAGGGCGGCCAGGGCCACCAGGTCGTCCACACTGGACACCCCGCCGGAGGCGATGACCGGCGCGTCGGTCCGCGCGCACACCTCGCGCAGCAGGTCCACGTTCGGGCCGGTGAGCGTGCCGTCCTTGCTCACGTCGGTGACGACGTAACGGGCGCACCCGTCCCGGTCGAGCCGGTCGAGCACCTCCCACAGGTCGCCGCCGTCCTTGGTCCAGCCCCGAGCCGCCACGCGGTGGCCCTCGGCGGTGATCCGGACGTCCAGGCCGACCGCGATCCGGTCGCCGTGCTCGGCGATGGCCTTGGCGCACCACACCGGGTCCTCCAGCGCGGCGGTGCCCAGGTTGACCCGCGCGCACCCGGTGGACAGCGCGGCGGCCAGCGACGCGTCGTCCCGGATGCCGCCGGACAGCTCCACCTTGACGTCCAGCTCGCCCACGACCCGGGCCAGCAGCTCCCGGTTGCCGCCCCGCCCGAACGCGGCGTCGAGGTCCACCAGGTGCACCCACTCGGCCCCGTCGCGCTGCCAGGCGAGGGCGGCGTCCAGGGGTGAGCCGTAGTGGGTCTCGGTACCGGCTTCGCCCTGCACGAGTCGGACGGCCTGGCCGTCGGCCACGTCGACGGCCGGAAGCAGCGTGAAAGTCACGCGAACAGCCTAGTTGCCGCTGGTCGGCGCAGGACAGGACCCCCGTGCGGCCGATGCACCCCGACCGCGCGCGGCCCTAGCGTGTCCCCCGATGGACCCGATCAGCGGATTAGCGTCCGCCGGCGGCAACACGGCCGGCCGGCTCACCCACTACCTCGTGCTCCAGCTCACCAGCGTGATCCTGCCCGGTGCGGTCGCGCTGACCGAGCTGACCATGCTGGGCGTGCACTTCTACCCGCACCCGGGTCACGACGTGACGTTCCTGCTGTCCGTGCTGGCGAAGGTGCAGGGCGGCGGCGCGATCCTGTTCGCCGCGCTGGGCATCGGGGCGAGCTTCGTCATCGGCTACGTGACTCGGGCGATCGGCTTCGCGCTCACCGGGCGCGTCGAGCGGATCAGCGCGCGGATCGCGCGGCGGCGCGGCCGACCGGTCCGGTCCGACCTCGGGCGGGTGCGGCACGTGCTGGGCGACGAGATCACCGACGAGCTGACCGACCTGCACCCGCCGCTCGCGCACACCGACGCCGACGGGGTCGAGGTGAAGCTGCCCGCCGGCGGCGCGCACCAGGGCGACGGCAGCGTGCACGCGTTCGAGTACAACAAGCTGTGGCTGCGCCGCTTCTCGCCCGTGCTGAACGTCGACTCGATGGAGATCGAGATCAACATCCTGGTGGCGACGGCCCTGCCGTTCGTGCTCGCGGCCGTCGAGGCGCTGGTGTTCCCCCGGCTGCCGGTGGCGTTCCGGCTGGTCGTGGTGGCGGTGTGCGTGGTGGCGATCGTGATCGCGCTGCGCCAGGCCATCCGGCTGCGGCAGGCCGAGCGGTGGTACGCGGTGCGCAACGTCGCCTTCGACCTGGCGATGCGGCGGGCCGCCGTGCGCTACCCGGAGGTCAGCGCGGAGGAGGAGTAGCGGCGTGGTGGCGCAGGTCCGGCAGCACCGCCGGGTCCAGCGGGCCGTGCAGCGCGAACAGCAGCAGCCGCACCGGCAGCCCGCTGCGGAACGCCGCGACCGAGCGGTGCGTGGCGTCCAGCAGCAGGTGGCCGGCGCCGGGCAGGGCGTAGACGGGCAGGGTGAGCTGCACCGGCCGGTCCGCGGCGCGCAACGACGCCTCGATCGCCGCGATCCGGTCCGGCCGCTCGTCGACCGCGTCCCGGACCCGCAGCGGTCGGGCGTCGTCCGCGTCGAACTCGGCGCCGCCCGCGTACCAGACCGTGAACAGCCCGCCCAGCAGGTCCCGGGACCGGCTCACCCGCAGGTCGACCTCGCACCCGACGAGCGCGTCCCAGTCCAGCAGGACCCGCACCGAGCCGTCGCCGAACACGGTGCGGAAGTCCGTCAGGGTGAACGGGGTCAAAAGCTCTTCAGCCAGTTCTCCAGCAGCTGGGCGCCGGCGTCGCCGGACTTCTCCGGGTGGAACTGGGTGGCCCACAGCGGCCCGTTCTCCACCGCGGCGACGAAGTCGTCGTCGCCGTGCGTGGCCCAGGTGACCAGGGGCGGGCGGATGACCTCGGAGGCCTCCAGCTCCCACTTGCGCACGGCGTAGGAGTGGACGAAGTAGAAGCGGGTGTCGGGGTCGAGCCCGGCGAAGAGCTTGGTGTCCTCGGGCGCGCGGACCGTGTTCCAGCCCATGTGCGGCACGATCGGCGCTTCCAGCCGCTCCACCGTGCCCGGCCACTCGCCGCAGCCCTCGGTGAGCACGCCGTGCTCGATGCCGCGCTCGAACAGGATCTGCATGCCGACGCAGATGCCCAGCACCGGCCGACCGCCGGCCAGCCGCTCCCCGATGATCCGGCCGCCCTTGACGGCGTTCAGCCCGGCCATGCAGGCGGCGTACGCGCCCACGCCGGGGACCAGGAGGCCGTCCGCGTCGAGCGCCGCGCGATGGTCGGACGTGACCTCGACGGTCGCGCCCACGCGCTGGAGGGCGCGTTCGGCGGAGCGGAGGTTGCCTGATCCGTAGTCCAGTACGACGACTCGTGCCACGCCCACCAGGCTAGGCCAACGGCGACCCGCCCTGCGTCACCGGTACCACGGGCAGCACCGTGCCGATCGGCAACCCGGCCCGGTCGGGCAACGCGGTGACCCACGTGTCGGCCCGCCCCTGGTCCACCAGCGCCTTGACCTCGGCCACGTCCCCCGGCAGGTCGAGCACCCCCGGCTCGGCCTTCACCCGCCACCACGTGAGCGTCCCGACCAACCGCCGAGCGTGCCCGCTGAACCCGGCCCCCACCCCGTCCGACCAGAGCACGGCCTCCCCGGCCCACCGCACGAGCAACGCCCGGTCACCGACGTCCCGCACCTGCGCGGCGAGCTTGGCCGCATCCGTGAACCCGATCTGCCGCCGCGGCAACAACACCGTCCCGGAAGCCACCGGCACCAGGGCGGCCGGCCCCGCGACGGCGCGGTGCAGGGCGAGCTGCAACTCGGCGGTCGGCGTGGGTGTCCAGATCAGGGTTCTCGGCACGCTCACGAAGGGAGATCATGCCGCAGTCCACCCCGAGCCGGCCGCCCGACACACGCTTTCCGGCCCGGCCTCCGGCCCTCGACTCCCCCGGCCTCCGGCCCCCGACTCCCCCGGCCTCCGGCCCCCGACTCCCCCGGCCTCCGGCCCCCGACTCCCCCGGCCTCCGGCCCCCGACTCCATTGTCCCACGGGGGTACGACATCCGGCCCGAAGCGCCCCGGGGCTCATTCTCCCACCGCGGTACGACATTCCGGCTGAAGCGCCCCCTGGGGCTCATTGTCCCAGCCCGGTACGACACCCCCGCTCACGTGGCACCGCGCAGGCGGCGGGCAGCCTCCCGGAAAGTGCCTGCCGCGGATACCTGGCCGAGCTGGTCGGGTGTCGGTTGCGACCTCCGAGCACCCGACCAGTTCCCTCAGGCGGCCACCGGATGGGTGAACAGGCGGCGTGCGGCGGCGGCGATGCCCAGGGTGTCCAGGTCGTGGGCCGCGTCGTGGTCCTCCGGCGTCCCGTACGCCCGCAGCTCGGCGTCCCGCCGCACCCCCAACGACCGCAGCCGGTGCGGGATGTCGGCCAGCGCCTCCGACGCCAGGTGCGCCGACGTGCCCTCCAGGTACGGCTCGACCAGCAGGACGTCCGGCCGCGACGCCGCCACCGCCGCGCGCAGCCCCGCCCCGTCGAACGGCCGGATCGTGGTGGCGTACAGGACCGTCACGTCCAGGTCCGCCGTCGCCTCCAGCACCCGGTCGAGCACCGGCCCCACGGCCACGACCACCCCGCTCGACCCCCGGCGCACCGCGGTGAACCCCTCGACCACCGGGAACGCCATGCTGTTCCGCCGCAACGACAACCGCAGGTAGCGCAGGTCGTCGGCGGCCAGCGCCGCGCGCACCAGCGGCTCGACCTCGTCCGGGTGACCGGGCACCTGCACCCGCCACCCCGGCAGCGTGTCGAACAGCGCCACGTCGCCCGGCGCCTGGTGCGTCCGCCCCCACACCGGGTCGTCGTAGGAACCGCCGATGCTCACCAGCACGCCCCCGACGCCCTGGTGCCCGAAGTCCAGCTTGATCTGCTCGAACGGCCGCTCGACCAGGAACGGCGCGTAGGAGTGCACGACCGGCCGCATCCCGGTCAGGGCAAGGCCGCTGCCGACACCGACCATCGCCTGCTCCCGGATGCCGACGTTGACCACCCGCGGCGACGGTCGGAAGGCGTCGCGGGAGATCTCCGCGATCACCACCGCCACCCGCGGGTCGTCCGCCATGACGTCCTGCACGGTCTCCGCGAACACCTCGCGCATCGTCTTCACGACCCCACCACCCTCGCCACCACGACCAGCGGACGGCCCGCATGATCCCCCGTGAACGCCTCGTACAACGCACCCTGGTCACGTCCGTCCACTGTGGACGTCGCCCAGCCCTCGACGGCGAACCGCGCCGCCACCCCGCCCGGCCACCCGTGGGTGCCGGACTCGTTGTCCACCACCACGACGGTCAGGTTGTCCAGCCCCAGACGTCCGGCCAGCGCGATCGCCTCGTGGTTGCTGCCCTCGTCCAGCTCGGCGTCACCCACCAGCACGAACACCCGCGCCGACCGCCCCTGCAACCGCAACCCCACGGCCTGCCCGACGGCGATCGGCAGCCCGTGCCCGAGCGACCCGCTGCTGATCTCCACCCCCGGCACCAGCACGCGGTCCGGGTGCTGGCCCAGCGGCGAGTCCCACGACGTCCAGTCGTCCAAAATGGACGGTTCGATGAACCCCTTGGCAGCCAACACGGCGTAGTACGCCATCGGCCCGTGCCCCTTCGAGAGCAGGAACCGGTCGCGGTCCGGGTCGTCGACCCGCTCCGGCGACACGTCCAGCACCCGGTCGTAGAGCACCCACAGCACGTGCAGCGTGGACGCGGCGGCCCACTCGTGCTTCTCGTCCCCGGTCATCCGCTCGAACAACGCGGGGATGTCCGCGAAGCCCAGCTTCTCCCCTACTGACATGGCAACCAGCCAACAACTTCGACTTAGGTCGAGGTCAAGCACTAGGCTGGACCGGTGAGCAAGTTGCCCGAGATGTTGACCATCGGCCAGGTGGCCGAGCGCAGCGGCGTGCCGCACACCGCGCTGCGGTTCTACGAGGAACGCGGCCTGATCCACTCCGAGCGCACGGCGGGCAACCAGCGCCGCTACGCGCGCTCCGTGTTGCGCCGGCTAGCGTTCATCCGCACCGCGCAGCGCGTTGGCCTGAGCCTGGAGGACGTGCACGACGCCCTGGCGACGCTGCCGGACAACCGGACGCCCACGAAGTCCGACTGGAGCAGGCTGTCCACGCACTGGCAGAGCGAGCTGGACGCCCGCATCGACGCCCTGATCCGACTGCGCGACCGGCTGACCTCGTGCATCGGCTGCGGATGCCTGTCACTGCGCAGTTGCACCCTCCACAACTTCGACGACTCGCAAGCCTCCGACGGCCCCGGCGCACCCAAGCTCAAGCCCGCCAGCGAGGGCGGCACCTGAAACCCGCTGGCCTGATCCGCACGCCCGTGCTGCACTTGTCGTCGATGGAAGAGAAAGACGTGATCCGCTTGTCGAAGCGGATGTCCAAACACCTCCGCCACCAGCCCGAACGACTCGGGCTCACCCTGGACGCGGCGGGCTGGGTCGACCTGGACGAGTTCGTCCGCAAACTGGGCACGACCCACGAGCAGGTGCACGAGGTGGTGGCGCGCAACGACAAGCAGCGCTTCACCATCTCCAACGGCCGGATCAGGGCCAACCAGGGCCACACCGTGGCCGTAGACCTCGACCTCCCCGTGGTGGAGCCACCTCCGGTGCTCTACCACGGCACAGTCGCCAAGTTCCTGCCCGACATCCTGCACGAGGGCCTACGCCCCATGTCCCGCCACGACGTGCACCTGTCCGCGACCATCGACACGGCCGTCCGGGTGGGTTCACGACGCGGCAAGCCGGTGGTCCTGGAGGTGGACGCCGCGACGATGCACGCGGACGGCCACGAGTTCCGCGTGAGCGCGAACGGTGTGTGGCTGGCGGCTAGCGTTCCTCCGCGTTACCTGCGAGAACACGCCGGCTGAGGTAGTCGAGGTTGGCCGCGACCTGCTCGGGCGTGAAGCCACGCGTCTGCCGCTGGTACCGGTAGACCTCGGGGGCAAGCGGCGCCATCAACGTGTCCGCCAACTCCTTGGGCGCCCCAGCCTCCTCCAACAACACCTCAACGTGCCGCCGCCAAAACGCATAAACCCCAGTCCGATACCGCGCCGGCCCGGTCTCGGCCCCCAACACCAGATGCAGGTGCCGCTCAAGCAACCCGACCAAGGCCCGGTAGAACGCCGCCAACCGCTCATGCGGCAAGGCCCCCACCCCCAACGGCGGCGGCCCACTCAAGATGCCCGCTTGGATCTCGGACTCGTGCTCGTCCAACAGGGCTTGGGCGATCGAGGCCGTATCGGGATACCGCCGGTAGAGCGTGGCCCGCCCAACACCAGCAGCTTTGGCGATGTCCTCCATCGTCACACCGTCAGCCCCACCGGCCTCAGCAAACACCTTCTCAGCGGCAGCCAGCACCCGAGCACGGTTCCGCGCAGCGTCAGCCCGCTCACGCGGACGCTCAACGCTCAAGCGGGGGCGGGCGACCTCGCTGGACATGCGACAACCATAACCCGGCGCTTTAGTGGGCGATATGTCCAGTTCGGCCCTCCGATCGGACGGAACGACTGGACTCCGAGCGCGGCGAGCACGCCTGGTCACGGCGGGCACAGCGGGGGGCTGGGCACGGCGGGGGCGCGAGCGGCTGCGGGGCTGGGCGCGGCGGGGCCAGCGGGCGTACCGGGCGCGGTGGCACGGCTTGGTACGGCGGGCGCGACTTGGCATGGCTCGGCGCGGGCGGGCAGGGGCAGTGCGGCCAAATGCGTTATCCGCCGCGCAGCGGCGGTTCTCGCGCGCGCGAAGCGCGGTAGGTGTTTCCTACAAGTGGAGGGCCTCGGTTCCCCCACCGTATGGCCCGCCCGAAGGGCTACCACAGATTTCCCCAGGTGCAGCC